>NZ_JBXVVK010000015.1:0-38209 GCF_057219715.1 Staphylococcus sp. 510
ATTGTTGAAATAAATAATGGTGGAGACTAGCGGGATCGAACCGCTGACCTCCTGCGTGCAAAGCAGGCGCTCTCCCAGCTGAGCTAAGCCCCCATTTTTTTAAGAAGTCGGGAAGACAGGATTCGAACCTGCGACCCCTTGGTCCCAAACCAAGTGCTCTACCAAGCTGAGCTACTTCCCGTATGTAGTTATATTCTTTAAAATGGCGCGCCCGATAGGAGTCGAACCCATAACCTCTTGATCCGTAGTCAAACGCTCTATCCAGTTGAGCTACGGGCGCTTATTAAAGATGGTGCCGAGGACCGGAATCGAACCGGTACGGTGATCTCTCACCGCAGGATTTTAAGTCCTGTGCGTCTGCCAGTTCCGCCACCCCGGCAAAATAATGGAGCAGAAGACGGGATTCGAACCCGCGACCCCGACCTTGGCAAGGTCGTATTCTACCGCTGAACTACTTCTGCATTATTTCGCTTAAAATTATAAATAAAATCGTAATGAGCCATAGAGGATTCGAACCTCTGACCCTCTGATTAAAAGTCAGATGCTCTACCAACTGAGCTAATGGCTCAAAAGATGGTGCCGGCCAGAGGACTTGAACCCCCAACCTACTGATTACAAGTCAGTTGCTCTACCAATTGAGCTAGGCCGGCTATTAAATGGTGGAGAATGACGGGTTCGAACCGCCGACCCTCTGCTTGTAAGGCAGATGCTCTCCCAGCTGAGCTAATTCTCCTGTTATCTATTGCCTGGCAACGTCCTACTCTAGCGGAACGTTAGTCCGACTACCATCGGCGCTAAAGAGCTTAACTTCTGTGTTCGGCATGGGAACAGGTGTGACCTCTTTGCTATTGCCACCAGACAAATTAACTTACTTTATTAATAATACACGTTTGTTAATAACATTTCAATAGTTAATTTTACACTTTGTTAAAATTAATTTTACATTTCGTTAACCAAACTACGTGTTTTTGACGACTTTTACATATTACTTCATTTACTTAAGAAAGTCAACAGATTATTTTCATTTTTTTCGAAAGACGGAATTTCAATTCCTACGTCTTTTCCACTTGATCTATTCTACCACATATCACTTTCCTAAACTATAGGTATTATTACTTTCTATCAGTAAATAAGTTACTTTTACTTATCAAAAGTAACATTTATTTAAGAAAAAAATTAATTTCATCTCACTTTTTCAACAATTAGATTACATAAAAACACCAATCACAATTGTGATTGGTGTTTTTAGATATATTATTTTTGTCTCATATAAGGGAATAATAATACGTCTCTAATTGATGGTGAATCAGTTAATAACATAACTAATCTATCAATTCCGATTCCTAGACCACCTGTAGGAGGCATACCATATTCTAATGCTTCGATATAATCTTCATCCATTTCATGTGCTTCATCATTACCTTGCTCTTTTTCAACTAATTGAGCTTCAAAACGTTCTTTTTGATCGATAGGGTCATTAAGCTCAGTAAAGGCATTAGCATGTTCTCTTCCTACGATAAACAATTCAAATCTATCTGTAAATCTAGGATCTTCCGGATTTTTCTTAGCTAACGGTGATATATCAATTGGATGACCATATATGAATGTTGGTTGAATTAATGTCTCTTCTACTTTTTGCTCAAAGAATTCATTTAAAATATGACCATATTTCATATTGTCAGTAATTTCAATTCCATGTTCCTTTGCCAATGCTTTAGCTTCTTCATCAGATTTCACATTATAGAAATCTACACCTGTAGCTTCTTTAACTGCATCAACAATGTGTAATCTTTTCCATGATGATTCTAAATCAATCTCAGTTCCATTATATTGAACCTTAGCTGATCCAAGTACTTCTTGAGCAATATGTCTAACCATTGATTCTGTTAAATCCATTATATCATGGTAATCTGCATATGCTTCATACAATTCAATCATTGTAAATTCAGGGTTATGTCGTGTAGATACGCCTTCATTACGGAATACGCGACCAATTTCGTATACTTTTTCTAATCCGCCTACGATTAAACGTTTTAAATGCAATTCGATAGCTATACGCATATACAAAGTAGCGTCTAATGCATTATGGTGTGTCACAAATGGTCTAGCAGCAGCCCCTCCAGCGATTTGATGCATCATTGGTGTTTCTACTTCTAAGAAACCTTTTTGATTTAGATAATTACGCATTTCTTGAATGATTTTACTACGATTAATAAATGTTCGTGTACTATCTTGATTTGTAATTAAATCTAAATAACGTTGACGATAACGTTGTTCTATATCTTGTAATCCGTGGAATTTATCTGGTAATGGTCTTAAAGCTTTAGTTAATAGTGTAAATGATTTCGCTTTAACCGATAATTCACCAGTATTAGTTTTAAACATTACACCTTCAACACCGACAATATCCCCTAAATCGGCATGTTTCCATAAATCAAATTGTTCTTCTCCAATTTGATCTTTTCTAACATAAATTTGAATTTGTCCTGATAAGTCTTGAACATGTGCAAATCCTGCTTTACCTTTTCCACGTTTAGTCATAATACGACCTGCTATCGCAACATGACTTTCTTCTTCTTTTTCATGTAATTCTTCTTTTGAGAATTCGTCCCAAGCTGATTTTAATTCTGCTGCTGAAGCAGAACGATCGTATCTTTGACCAAATGGATCAATTCCTAAATCTCTTAATTCTTGTAGTTTTTGGCGGCGCACCTGCATTTGGTCATTCATTTCTTCTGACATAACTTTCTCTCCTTTTGCTTCTTGTTTTTCAATTATTTATTTTATACATTTTGTTAGAAATGTTTAGGTATATCAATCATTTCTCTTGTTCTTAGAGACACTCTTATTCTCTCTATCGTCCACTCTAAATATAACGATGCCAAGAAGCGTGTTAAATCTTTTCATAACATCTATCTTCCCACCATCTCATTTTACTAAACGGCAATGTTCTAATAAAGTATTTACTTCTTTGCCTTTAACTGTTAAACCTTAATCTATTTAAAAAAACAACTAGAATTAAATAATTTAAGTCACTATGTAGTGTCTCACATCATCAATCTCTTCGTTACTCATTAAGACATATATCTTTTAACAGTACTATCTGCTGTTACTAAATTTTCAATCAGTCTTTGGGAACGGGGTTCAATATGTTTCGATGCAATATCATTCAATGGAATAAGCACAAAAGCGCGTTCAACCATTCTCGGATGAGGAATGATTAGATTATCTTCTTCAATGATTTCATTTCCATACAGTAAAATATCAACATCTAGCGTTCTAGGCCCCCATCGAATCTTCCTTACACGGTGAAGTGCTTGCTCTGTTTCTAAACATCGCTTTAATAATTCTTGAGGTTTTAATGTTGTCTCTATTTCTATACATAAGTTAAGAAACTGCGGTTGATCAGTGTAACCAACTGGCTCTGTTTCATAGATAGGAGATACAGATGTAACATCAATATGTTGAAATCGGTCGATAATTTGGATAGCTTGTTGTAACTGATGTGCTCTATCACCCATATTACTTCCCAAGCCTAAATACGCTTTAACCATTTAATGACGCTCCCTCACTATTTCGATACCTACCCCATCGTAATGTCCGGGTATCGGAGGATTTTCTTTAGTTATCCTAACTTTCGTTTCCATTACACGATTATAGTGTGAATTTATACGTTTGGCAATACGTTCTGCTAGATGTTCGAGCAAATTAGAGGGGGCACCTTCAACAATCTCTTTAACATCCTCAAAGACTTCTCCATAATGTACCGTGTCTCTTACATCATCTGATTGACCAGCATCATGTAAATCTACTTTCAAAGTAATATCTACAATGAATATTTGACCTATTTCATTTTCTGCTGGCAATGCACCGTGATAACCATAAAATCGCATTCCATTAAGAAATATGATGTCGTTCATTTTCATTCTCCTTTAGAAAATCCATGCCTTGTGCAATACGTGAATTAAGTTTAACATTATGTACTCTCACAGCTTGAACGCCCTTCATTATACCATAAGCAGTTGTCGCTGCAGTAGCTTCATCCCTTTCAATAGCTTTTGTATCTCCACCTATCATTTCTTTAATAAATCTTTTACGACTAGTAGCCAATAGAATCGGGTAATCTGTTGCGACTAACTCATCTAGTCGAGCCATCACTTCGTTTTCTTCATCTCTAGTTTTAGCAAACCCTATACCAGGATCTAGCCAAATTTTAGACTGTGGGATACCTGCCATTTCTGCTTTATTAGCTTGTGCTAATAGGGTAACAAGCATTTCATCTACAACAGGCTTATCTCTTTCACCATCCCCATTGTGCATTAGAACAATTTCCGCATCATATTGAGCAACAACATTCAATATTTTAGGATCGTACAAACCCGCCCATTGGTCATTAATCATTGTAGCACCTAACTTCAAACAAGCTTCTGCTACTTCACTTCTATATGTATCAATTGATATTTGTACATTAAGCTCTATCAATGCTTCAACAACTGGCACAACTCTATTCAACTCTTCTTCTAGGGTAACTTCTTGATATCCAGGTCGTGTTGAAACACCACCTACATCCACTATATCAACACCTTCATCCACCATTTCTTTTGCTCTCGAAACTGCTTTTTCAACAGAATTATATTTCCCACCATCTGAAAATGAATCTGGCGTTACATTAAGTATGCCCATAATTTTAGTTTTTGACATTTAATCACCTTTTCTATATTGAAATATTTCATGCATTTTCATATCACTTACTATGATATCACTACTTTCAAGATAATTTCAGTGGTAAAAATCAAATAACTTACTCTAAATAACAGTTAAAATGAATTGACTATACTAATACACATATCATCAAATATAAAAAAGCGAAGTCGATTTATCCCGACTTCGCTTTGGTAGCTTCTATAATTAGTCATCAAATGAGTATAAAGGTGTAGATAAGTAACGTTCACCATTACTTGGTAATACTGTTACTACTGTTTTACCTTTACCCAGTTCTTTGGCTTTTTGAATAGCTGTATGGATAGCTGCACCAGAAGAAATACCTGATAAAATACCTTCTTCTTTTGCAACACGTCGTGCCATTTCCATAGCAGTTTCATTGCCTACTTTAATAATACTATCGTAAATGTCAGTATTTAACGTATCCGGAACAAATCCAGCACCTAAACCTTGTAATTTATGTGGTCCTGGTTCTCCACCACTTAGCACTGGTGATGCTTCTGGTTCGATAGCAACTATTTCAATATCTGGGTATTGTTGTCTTAAAACTTTACCTACACCAGATAACGTACCTCCAGTACCTACGCCAGCTAAGAAAGCGTCGATTGTTTTACCTTCAAATTGTTCAACTAATTCTGGACCAGTTGTAAGTTCATGAACTTCAGGGTTCGCTGGGTTTTCGAATTGTTGTGGTTCAAAGTAACCATGCTCTTCTTTAAGTTCTTTAGCTTTTTTAATTGCACCTTTCATTGCTTCTGAGCCAGGTGTTAATACTAGTTCTGCACCATATGCTTTTAATAAGTTACGACGCTCTTGACTCATTGTTTCAGGCATTGTGAACACTGCCTTGTAACCTTTAGCTGCACATACAAATGCTAAACCAATACCTGTGTTACCACTTGTCGGCTCCACAATAGTATCTCCAGGTTTGATTTTTCCTTCTTTTTCAGCTTTTTCAATCATAGCTAAAGCTATACGGTCTTTAACTGAACCACCTGGATTTTGATATTCTAATTTAACGTAAATATCTGCCGCATCTTCATCAACAACGTTTCTCAATTTAACTACTGGTGTGTTACCAATAATTTGCGTAATGTTTTCTACTGGTTTTTGTGCCATTCCAAACACTCCTTATAGATAGAATTAATAAAACTTAGTCTTTTTATCGGATATTTATATTCTATCAGAATTTTCTAAAAAAACAAATGTATCCTACAAAATCTAATGCACATTTATCGACATACGTTTAATAAATTCCCTATTTTAATTTATTATAAACTTCTGTTGATTTTATGCCATGGATTCTAATAATTGATTAAGCTCTGTTTCACTATAATTGTATTTATTACCACAGAAATGACAAACTGCTTCTGCACCATGATCTTCTTGAATCATATCTGTAATTTCTGCTTCGCCTAAACCTTTAATAGCATTCAAGAATTTTTCATGGCTACAATTACATTCAAATTGTGCAGGTGATGTTTCTAAAATTTGGACATGCTCTTCTCCTAGAATTTCATTTAAAATTCCTTCAGGTGTCAATCCTTGCTCAATTAGCTTAGATACTGGTGTCATTTGATTAATTGCTTCTTCTAATTTACTGATTGTTTCTTCTTTGGCACCAGGCATCACTTGAATAATGAATCCGCCCGCTGCTTTAATCGTATTATCTGGGTTAACAAGTACACCTAAACCAACAGAAGATGGCGTTTGTTCACTTGTTGCATAATAGTACGTAAAATCTTCTCCTAGTTCCCCTGATACTATTGGACTTGAACCAGAAAAATAATCTTTCATTCCTACATCCTTAACTACTTGAATCGAACCCTCTGTCCCTACAGCTCTTCTAACATCTAATTTACCTTGTTCATTTAATGGGAAATGTGTTTGTGGATGATCTACATAGGCACGTACATTACCTTTTGCATCTGCATCTGCGATAATTCTGCCAATAGGACCACGACCATCGACTGTTACAGTTAATTTTTGATCTCCTTTAAGCATTGCTCCCATCATTACGGTAGCAGTCATCGTTCTTCCCATTGCGGCTGAAGCAGTTGGCCACGTATAGTGTCTTGTTTGAGCTTCCTGTACTGATTCTGTTGTTAATGTTGCATATGCTCTAATTTCACCGTCAAACGCTAGTGCTTTAACAATATAGTCATGTGTCATTATTATATTACTCCTTTATATATCTTTACGATGCTTCGTTTCTTTTAATCAATATCATTTTCGAATAACTATTATACATCTGTTGTTTATTTTCATGAAATGATTTGTTTCAAGATCATTTTGGCTATTTGTTTATTTAAAAAGTATTTATAAAAATATACTTCACATATTTATACAAAAATATCTCCCTACTATATGGGTGATAGTAGGGAGATTAAACTATGTGCTACTTTACTCTCTGTGATTTGGATCGTTAGGATTATATGGTTTGTCTATATTTGGTGATTGTTCATGACCAGTTGGTTCATCTTCTGACTCATCTTCGTGATGATTGTCGTCACCTTTATGATCTAACGATTGCTCTTTACGAACATCTTCGTATGATTTGCCATATTTACCTTCATCAAATTCAGAATTTGTTTCTTTAACAACTTCTGCTGAATCGTAATCAACCTCTGGCAATTTACCTTCATGGAATAATGATTGAATTTGTTCAGCAACCAATGTTTCTTCTGTAAGTAAAGTTTTAGCAATCAGTTTCAATTGATCTTGATGCTCTAATAAGATTTCTTTACAACGCTCATATTGCTCTTTAACTATACGTTGTACTTCTTTATCAATTTCGTAAGCGATTTGACCTGAATAATTAGGTTCACCTTGCATGTCTTTACCTAAGAATACTTGGCCGCCACCGCTACTAGAGAATTGTAATGGTCCAAGTTTTTTACTCATACCGTATTCAGTAACCATAGAACGTGCGATTTGAGTCGCTCTTTCAAAGTCGTTAGAAGCACCAGTTGATACTTCACCAAAGTTAATATCTTCTGAAACTCGACCACCTAATAAACCACAAATTTTGTCTAATAATTCTGGTTCAGTCATTAAGAAACGGTCTTGTTTAGGTAGCATCATTGCGTAACCACCTGCTTGTCCACGTGGAACAATTGTTACTTTGTGTACAACTTCTGCTTCATCAAGCACCATACCGATAATCGTATGACCTGCTTCATGGTGGGCAACAATATTTCGCTCTTTATCAGAGATAACACGTGATTTTTTAGCAGGACCAGCAATAACTCGGTCAGTTGCTTCCTCAATATCACGCATATCAATTTTGTTCTTACCTTCACGAGCTGCGATTAACGATGCTTCGTTTAATAAGTTTTCTAAATCAGCACCTGAGAATCCCGGTGTTCTTTGAGAAATAGCTTTTAAATCAACTGTTTCATCAAGCGGTTTGTTTTTAGCATGAACATGTAAAATGGCTTCACGACCTTTAACATCTGGACGACCTACTTGAATTTGTCTATCGAAACGACCTGGACGTAATAACGCTGGGTCTAAAATATCAGGACGGTTTGTTGCAGCAATCATAATGATACCTTCATTCTCGCCAAAGCCATCCATTTCAACTAACAATTGGTTCAATGTTTGTTCACGTTCGTCGTGTCCACCACCGACACCAGCACCACGTTGACGACCTACTGCGTCAATTTCATCTATGAAAATAATACATGGAGCATTTTTCTTAGCATTTTCAAATAAATCACGTACACGGCTAGCACCAACACCAACAAACATCTCAACAAAGTCTGAACCACTAATTGAGAAGAATGGTGCACCAGCTTCACCTGCAACTGCACGTGCAAGTAATGTTTTACCAGTACCTGGAGGACCTACAAGTAAAACACCTTTCGGAATTCTAGATCCCATTTGCTTGAATTTCTTGTTATCTTTTAAGAAATCTACTATTTCAACAAGTTCTTGTTTCTCTTCATCTGCGCCTGCAACATCTGAGAAACGAACACGGCGTTTACTACTATCGTACATTTTAGCTTTGGATTTACCAAAGTTCATCATACGACCACCGCCGCCTCCACCTTGGGCTTGGCTAAGGAAGAAAATAAATAATAAAGCAATGATTAAAACAGGAATTAATGTTGTTAAGATACTAACAAATACACTTTGTTCTTCTTCTTCTTTAACTGTAAATTTCAATCCATCTTGTTTCTTAGCTGTATCAGTGATTTTTTGCAAATCTTTTTCATTATTAAATAATATTGTTGATGAATAATCTTCACCATTTTTTGTTTTACCACTTACCATGTATACATTTTGCTCAGGTTGGATTTCTAATGATTTTAAATCGCCTTTATCCAATTTATTAACAAATTGCGTATATGTAAGCTGTTTTGGCATATTTCCATTACCATTTAAGAAAGAAAACAGGCCAAATATGATAACGCCTATAATTGCGATAACTAGCACATTGCGAAACGCTTTCTGCATGTGACATTTCCTCCTACTTCCAATAATAAAACTAACAAAAATTGTAACACAATACATCTTTAGCAGGCTACTATTTCAACTTTAGTATTGGTTTAACAATTTTAGTCAATTTCCACTATAGAGATTTTTATTTTTCTTAATATCGTGACTGCAAAATATCTCATTCAATTATATTTTTACGATTTAAATCGAGTCTACACTACATTGATGTTGAATCATAGCAAAATACATCGCGTCCAATGTATCGATTAAATTCGATTTATCTTATGAATACACTTCCGGTTTTAACGTGCCAATATAAGGTAAGTTTCTGTAATGCTCACCATAATCTAATCCATATCCGACTACGAACTCATCCGGAATTTTTTTACCAACGTATTTAGCTTCAATATCAGCTTTTCTACGATTTGGTTTGTCTAATAAAGTAACAATTTCTAATGAGTTGACTTTACGAGATTCTAATAGTTCAGTGATAGATTTTAATGTAGTACCAGTTTCTAAAATGTCTTCTATGATGAGTACATCTTTATTTTCAATTGATGAACCTAAATCTTTAATAATTTGAACTTCCCCAGTAGATTCGGTACCACCGTGGTAACTCGAAACATCCATAAAATCGATTGATAAGTGTGTATCAATGCGCTTAATTAAGTCAGCCATAAACATAACCGACCCTTTTAAGATACCAACACAAACAAGTGGTTTACCTTGGTAATCTTTAGTTAACTGTTGTCCTAAATCCTTACAAATCGCTTGAATCTCTTCTTCACTTAATACGATACTTTTTATATCCTCGTGCATTTGTTATTCATCTCCAATATTTCTAATATTTATATAATGTTTATAGTCTTTATTCATAAACAATTGACCTACAGCAATTATTTTACCTTCTGCATTGATAACAACTGGTAAACGATTTCGTTCAATAGCATCGATTTTTTTATCAATTAACAATCGACTTACTTTTTTATGTTTGCCAGTATAACCATTTAATAAAAAACGATCGCCATTTTGACGTTGTCTTATTGTTAATGGGAACTGATTGAATGGAAAGTCAGGTTGTATTTCAATCTCATAATCACCAAAACGATATGTATGAGGTACTTCGATGACTTGTGTTGAATTCACGTCGCTCATTTCTGTATTAGCCATTATTATTAATGTATCATATGCAATTTGAATTATCCATTTATCTGTTATATCAATTATGAATTGTGATTTTTGATTTGAAATTTGATTAAACCATGATTGATACATTTTATCAGATATCGCTTTAGACAATGCTATCTTTTCAAATAATTGATCAAGTACATGTACCTTCACGTTATCTGTTAATCGATTAAATTGGTCTCTTGGAATCACTATTTTATCTAGATTCTCTGAGACTCGTACTACTTCTTTGATAAAGTGATGCGCCGATTTTCTAAGTGTAGCTAATTCTTGATCATGCCATGATTTTAATTTTAATAAATGTGCTACGTCTAGTTGTTGATTATCCATTACTGCTGGTATGATACGATTTCTTATATCATTTCTGACGTATACATTGTTATGATTAGATACATCTTCAAAAAATGGAACGTTATATTGATTTTGATAAGATTTGATTGTAGCTTTTGAGATGTCTAGCATCGGACGAACAAGTTGATAACTGACGCGTTGAGAAGTATAAGCAATGCCTAAATGGCTACGTGTGAATCTACCTGTAAATAATCTATAAAAGATGGTTTCAATTTGATCATCTCGATGGTGTGCAGTTAGTAGCACACTGGCCCCAAGTTGTTTCATAATATAATCAAACCACTCGTATCTGTATTGGCGAGATATGTTTTGAATACTGTTCCCCGCTTCAACCGTTTCAGATAAATCTAGTCGTTTGATATAATACTCGATTCCATGTTCTTCACAATATGTTTTAAAAAATGCCTCTTCTTCTATGGATGCTTGTCTTAACCCGTGATTGATATGAATACATGTCAATTTGCTATATGTATGTTGATATTCATTTAATAAAAGATGCAGTAAACACATACTATCTATACCTGTTGATACCGCTAAAACAATATGATCCTGTTCCGACCACCCTGTAGCATTAAGTTCCATCTTACCTCTCACCTCCAAGCATTTAAATAACCTATCATCAATACATTGTTACAATAAAAATAGACTGCTCCTTCATCAAGAAACAGTCTTAGGTTGTCTGTTATTCAAAGTAATTAGCAATACAAAAGCTATGTTAAGTTATTGCAACAGACTTGGTTTATGAAATTAACGTCTTGAACCTTTACCACCACGTCTAGATTCAGTTTGACGTTTAATAGAAGTTAATTTATCTTCACTATCTTTTAAGAAGTTACTTAATTTCTTTTCAAAGTCTTCGCCTTTTGGAGCTGGTTTACTTTGATGTGATTTATTATTGTGCTGTGGTTTACGTTGTGGACGGTCTTTCGCCTTTTTGATTGAAAGGCTAATTTTGCCATCATCCGCGATTGAAAGTACTTTAACCTCTACTTCATCACCTAAAGATAAATGATCTTCCACATTTTCAACATAGTTGTCAGCCACTTCACTAATATGGACTAAGCCACTTTTTCCTTCAGGTAACTCAACGAATGCACCGAATTTTTTAATACCAGTGACTTTACCTTTAAGCTTATTTCCTACTTCGATTGACATATTCTAAATAAATCCTCCCGATTTCATTCGATTTTAACTTTATTATATTCCTGTTGAAGCAATTTCACAATGCTATAATGCAATTATTTTATTTCTCTTTAATTAATTATTCTCATCTGAAGATTTAGCCTTAGAGGATTTATTATCATTTGGCAATCTGAAAATCACTTCACCTTTATTACTTAAATAATAATCATCTCGTGCCACTTTTTCGATATAATCTTTATCATTCAAATTATTTAGTTTTTCTTTCAATGCGATTTCTTCGTCTTGTTGTTTTTGAAACTGCTCTTCTTTATGTTTTCGCTCCACTGCATCTTTTTCGTTGCTGTGTTTTTGGAAGACAAGCATAATGCATAATAAAATGATAATCGCAAGCATGATACCACCAAACAATGCGATTCTTCGACGTACAACACGCATCATTTTACGTTGTCGTTGTTTTTTTTGGTTCTCTTTCGATGTATATTGATTACCGATATTTTCAACTTTATTATTCATAGCTTGTCACCTCACTTTGTCTATTCAGATTCATTAATACGTTCTTCTTTGACTAATTCATACATACCTTTAGCATTTTCTTTAGATGCATGTTCATTTAATCCTGTTACATTAACGGTTACAAGTTTTTGGCCGAAACGAATAACGAGTTCATCTCCAACTTTAACATCTGTGCCTGCTTTTGCTACATTACCATTAATCGTAATACGTCCTTGGTCACTAATTTCCTTAGCTAATGTACGACGTTTAATTAATCTAGACACTTTTAAAAATTTATCTAATCTCATTGATGAGTCTCTCCTTGCTCTAAAAATTGTTTAAGAGCCACTTCGTCAAAATCTTTATTTTTTGTTTTATCATACAATGACATGAAATGGTCTGCAAATACTTTCTCGAATTTCACACGAGGTTTTTTACCTTCATTAGATTTAGCAGTTGACCAAATTGTTTTTAAATCCTCTATGGATTCTGCAGATTCATCACTAAATATATGTGGATGACGACGAATCATTTTAGCATTTAAACTTGCGACTACTTCTTTTATATCAAAATAGCCTTCCTTTTTACCGATACTAGTATGCAATAATACCTGTAAAAGTATGTCTCCTAATTCTTCCACTATGTGCCAATCGTCTTCATTATCGATAGCCTCAAACAATTCAAATGTTTCTTCTAACAGATAACGTTTTAATGTTTGATGTGTTTGAACTTTATCCCAAGGACAACCTTTTTCATCATCAACAAGTAAATCAATCGTTTGTTCAGCAAAGTTAAAGTCATTATATAGTGATTCATCTGCTACAATTTTAGGCACAAAGACACTTGTTAAATTGTTGAACGTAGTGTCAAAATGATCTAACTCGAATAAAGGACATTCAGTTACTTGTGCATCACCACTACGTGCACCTGTAACAATTTTGACCATATGATCATCGGGATAGCGTTCCATTAACGTCAACTTGATATCTGCTGCTACCATTGCACTATATACTTGAGTTATCAACGTATTAGTGCGAACATTTAGTTTCGCTTCTTCTAACGCGGTACCATCTAGTAATGTAAAACCATCGTTAGGTTCTACTGCAACCGCTTCGAATACATCATCAATGAAACTTTTCCCACCTAATACCTTCACTTCTATATCATCATTCTGAGCATGATACGCCATTAACTTAGCAGTGGTCGTTTCAGCGACACGAGGATGCCCTGGCACAGCGTATACAATATTCGATTGTTGTGCTTTATTAATCAACTGTTCGACAATGTTATCGTAAACAGCATCAAACTGCTCATTCGCTTCGTATATATCATCAAAGCTCTCAAAATCAATTTCATCTTTAAGTGCCTCAATGACAGGGTGCTCGAGCGTTCGTGCATATATTTTGTCTTGCTTTTGAATAAATCGATATATACCTAAAGGCAAATCATCGATATCATAGTTTCCTAAACCAATAATCGTAATTGTCTGCGTCATGAACGACTTCCTTTCTTAAAGTGATATAACTTGTCTCCTAAAGGTAAAAATTTCAATTCCCTATAACTTAGGACATTAAAAATACCGACGTATATCATAAATACACTTACACCAACTATGGCACTAATTAATAAAGAAATTAATCCAATTAAACGTCCACTAGACGGTAAGATAGTCATCATCAGTTGAACAATAACTGACATTATAAACAACCCGCCCACTAATTTTATAATAAATTTACTCATTTGATTAAAATGATAAGATTTCAAGACGGCATGGTGAAGTATACTCGCAAAGATAATTAACGATAATACTGTACTTATACTAGCGCCTAAAATGTGAAGTTGATAAATGAAAACTATGTTGAATATTGCCTTAGATAATAAACCAACTATAAAACCAATCACTATCGGTTTAATTTGATTGAGTACTTGCAATAATGCAATATCCATCATAATCAATGATACACCAATAACCGTTAACATATAAACGCATAACGTTACTGTCTCACTATCAGTCTTGAAAAACACTTTATTCATAAGAGGTAAGACATTTATCAAACCTATACCTGCGGCTGAACTAATCAATATAGTTATTTTTAATGAAGCGTTAGCATATCTATTCATTTGAATCGATTGCTTATTTTGAATAGCTTCGGTTAATAAAGGAATTAAGACAAAACTAAACGTTGTTGTTACAATTAATCCCATTTGAATAAAGGAAGCCCCTCTATCATATACACCTTTTTGTTTGATAGCCGATTCAAAAGGTAGTCCTGTCATTTTCAAAGTACGGATGACAGTAAAACTATCTGCGACTTGCCACAAAATAACAATCAACTGACTTAAAGCAAAAATAAGAATAGCAATCAGTAACTGGGTCCATTGAATTTTTGCTACTTTAGCATTCCATTTTAATTTAAACGGACGTTTAGATACCAAATATAGCGTTGAGCCTAAAAAGCCGATTGAAGAAGCAATGATTGATAATGAGCCAGCTTGGTATATAGTCCATTGTTGTGTCAAAAATAGGAAAATAGCCACCATAATAAATCCTACTCGAATCAATTGTTCTATAACCTGGGAAATAGCTGGTACGTTCATATCCTGTCTGGACTGAAAATATCCTCTTAATACACCTAACACACCTACAAATACGAAACTAAAGCTAGCCATTCTAATCATAGGTGCTAAATGTCCATCACCCATTAAGCGTGAAATAATGCCTGCACACCCAAATACAATCAAACATATGCCTAAGCCTACACTTTGTATAATAAGTAGCACTTTAGAATAGTATTCTGAACGGTGGTCCATACCTAAGTTTTGCGTCACTGCACTTGGAATAGCATTCATAGATAAAATCAAACCTAAAGCTACAATAGGATAAACCTGTTGATACGCATACAGACCTTCATCTCCAAGTATATTTTGATAAGGCACTCTATAGATTGCACTTAATACTTTAACGATGACTAACGCAAGCGTTAATATCACTACACCATTAAATGCTGATTTATGTTTCATCTTTAATACTCATACTTTCTTCAATACATTTCACTAAGAATTTTAAGTTGTCTAGCCATTGTTTAGATTTAGTGAGCGTCACTTTCATTGCACCATTCTCTACGCCAACTTTCATCGTTCTTCCAAGTGGTTGTGTATTTTTAAATAACGCCTCTCCATCAATATCAGCAGTAGATGTCTCAGATAAGAAGATTTGAATTTGTTTACCCATATCTTTAATTTTTGTAATACCTGCATGCAGTGCATGGGTTTTAATTTCTACTATGTCTAATAAACGTTCAACTTCAGTTGGATAATCATTAAATCGATCGATTAATTCATCTTTAATATCCATGAGTTGTTCTTCTGATTCTACTTTACGTAATTTCTTATAAATTTCTATTTTAGCTTGTTCATTTTGAATATACTCCGCTGGTAAATAAGCATCTAAATTCAGTTCAACCTCTACGTCCGGTACATCTGGTGTTTCCTCTTTGATACCACGTTTCTCATTAACTGCTTCTTCAAGCATTTGAGAGTATAAATCGAAACCAACCGAATCGATAAATCCATGTTGTTGTTTCCCGAGTAAATTACCAGCACCTCTAATATTCAAATCGCGCATAGCTATTTTAAATCCTGAACCTAATTCGGTAAATTCTTTAATGGCTTGTAGTCTTTCTTCAGCTGTTTCGTTTAACACCTTATTTGCAGGATGAAGGAAATAAGCATATCCTATTCTACTTGAACGACCAACGCGACCACGTAGTTGATACAATTGACTTAAACCGAATCGATCCGCTTCTTCAATAATCAATGTATTCGCATTTGGTACATCGACACCAGTTTCAATAATTGTTGTAGTAACTAAGATGTCGTATTCATGATTAATGAAACTGAGCATTGTTTCTTCTAAATCTCGTTCAGTCATTTGCCCATGTGCCACTGCAATGTTGGCATCTGGCATTAACATTTGAAGTTGCTCTCTCTTTTCATAGATGGATTGAACTTTATTATATAAATAGAAGACTTGTCCATCTCGAGATAATTCACGTTCTAATGCTTCTTTTATAAAGTTGGTGTTTTGCTCTAAAACATAAGTTTGCACTGGGAAACGATTTTCAGGTGGTGTTTCGATAACTGATAGATCACGCACACCAAGCATACTCATATGCAATGTTCTTGGTATTGGCGTAGCTGTTAACGTTAACACATCTACATTATTTTTTAGCGTCTTAATTCTTTCTTTATGACGCACACCAAAACGTTGTTCTTCATCGACAATGAGTAAACCTAAATCTTTGTAATGGATATCTTTGCCTAATAACTTATGTGTTCCTACAACAATATCTACATAACCGGATTTAAGTCCTTCTTTAGTTTCTTTCACTTCTTTAGTTGAACGGAATCTACTAATCAATTGAATTTCAACAGGAAAATCTTGCATACGTTCAATTAATGTTTCGTAATGTTGTTGAGCTAGTATCGTAGTAGGTACAAGAAACGCGACCTGTTTACCTTCCATGACAGCTTTGAAAGCGGCACGAACAGCAACCTCAGTCTTACCATAACCGACATCCCCACATAACAAGCGATCCATTGGACGTTCGCGTTCCATGTCACCTTTTATTTCTTCTATGGATTTACTTTGGTCTGGCGTTAGCTCATATGGGAAATCCAATTCAAACGTAGACTGTTCTTCAGTGTCTGGACCAAATTGATAACCAACTGACATTTCTCTTTGTTTATATAAATCGATTAACTCATCTGCTATATCTTCAACACTTTGTTGAACTTTAGCTTTCGTCTTTTTCCATTCAGTGCCACCTAGTTTATTTAAACGAGGCGATTTGTCTTCGGAAGCCACATATTTTTGAACTTGATCCATTTGATCAACTGGAACGAACAATTGGTCTGTACCTTTGTACTGTAACTTAATATAGTCTCTATGTTGTTCTCCAACTTCTAAAGTTTCTACGCCTAGATATCGTCCTACACCATGATGAACATGAACCACATAGTCTCCAACATTTAAATCTTGGTATGACTTAATTTTTTCTGCATTCGACATTGTTTTAGTACGTTTACGTTGCTTTTTCTGCTTGGTCTTGAATAATTCTCTTTCTGTTATAACCACTAATTGCATATAAGGTAATTCAAAACCTTCAGACAGACTACCTTCGACAACAACTGCTTGACCACTTGTTGAAGCCTGATCAATATGTGTTACAACGGGTATATGCATTTCATTAAGCATAGATTGTATACGCTCAACCTTCGTCTCTGTTTCGACTAAGACTACTATCGCATAGTCATTATGGATAAATCTTTGGAACTCAGAACGCATGATGTCATATTGACCATAGAACTGTTGTACTGGTTTACAAGAGAATTTAATAATATGGTCTAATTCCACAGGCATAGAAGAAGTGAATAGCGTAAAATAAGCCACCGGTCGTTCATCTAATAAAGTTTCAAAGCCATCATATTGCATAAAACTTTGACCAATAAACCCATTACCACTTTCAATCAAGTTACTAATAAAATCATCAAATTCAGTCGTTAACGTTTCTTCTGTTTCTTTAATACGATTATATTCGTCAACAGCTATCACAACATCATTCGCAAAATAATCAATAATTGTTGATGGTTGATCATACATAAATGCCACCAAACGTCGTAATAATTGATGATCAAAGAACGTAGATTCAAAAAGTTTGAAACTTTCATATGTCTCTTTTAAGTCATTTCTCACAGATTTTTCAATTTTGGGTCTTGTATCTTCATAAGCGGCTTTTAATTGTGTTTGTAAATGACTAATCACTTCATCAGTTATAATATAGTCACTTGCTGTAGTAATATCTACTGATTCTAAGTTATCGTTAGAACGTTGTGTTTCCACATCGAAATCACGAATTGAATCTATTTCTGTATCAAATAATTCAATTCTAACAGGTGATCCAATTAAGGGATAAATATCTATAATGCCGCCTCTAAGCGAGAATTCACCAATGTGAGAAACAACACTTTCTCTACGATATCCCATATTGACTAATTTATTGAGAAAATCGTCAACATCAATATCATCACCGACATTCAATGTCATTTGATGATTGCGCCACATTTCTACTGGTGTTAACCACTTTTTCAATCCATTTAATGGAACAATAAATAACCCTTTTTCTCCATGAGCAAGAGCAGTTAGCGTTCTAACACGCTCGCTCATAAGTTGAGGGCTTTGTGTAGAAAATTCTTCGGTCATAATATCTTGAACTGGATATTTATAAATTTCTTCGCCGCTGACATATTGTAATATATCCGCTTCAATTTTATCAGCTTGATACAGATTATTAGTTACTAACAGCATTTGCTTTTGATCGGCTAAATATTTTTCAGCAATAATGGTTGCTTTTGCTGATGGTGATAGACCCGTAACTAAAATATTATCTTGGCCAAAAACCTGGTCTAATTCCTGAAAGCGTTTATCTTCTTTTACATAGTTAGAAATAACTTGTCTCAATTCACTTCACCATTATATTCATTCATCACATTGTCAAATTGAGATGTTTCTATAAATGATTCTACGGCATTAGCTGAATGTTCAATGACTTTCTCCATTGTAATCATTTCTTCTTTAGAAAAGCGTTGAAGTACATAATCAGGAACAGACATACCATTCGTTGGTCGACCAACACCAATACGAATTCTCTTAAATTGATCAGTGCCAAGCATTTTTATAATTGATTTCATACCATTATGACCACCTGCACTACCTTTTTGACGTAAACGTACTTGACCTTGTTCTAAGTCTAAATCGTCATATAATACAATTAAATCGTCTACGTCAATATTGTAGTAATCCATCAATGGTGCAACAGCTTCACCTGACAAGTTCATCATTGTCATAGGTTCAATAAGCAGAACTTTGTCACCATTCATTCTTTCAATAGTATATGCGCCTTTGAATTTTTGTTTGTCCAATGTGAAACGATGTCGTTCTAGTATATAGTCAATGACTTCGAAGCCAATATTGTGTCTTGTTAATTCGAATCGTTTACCAATATTGCCAAGACCTACAATACATTTCATATGTCGTTACCTCCATGTTTATTCTTTATTTATTAAGTGACCTTTTTAATCTACATAATCATTGATCCAATTCATCTGTTAATCTAACGGATGCTTTACATCAAAATATCTTAGTCACAAATTTTATAATCATTCCCTATAATAACACAAAAAGCACTATGCTTATTAATATAAGCATAGTGCCCGTTAAGAAAGTTAAGAAACTTTATAAGACCTTATTCATTAAAATAATAATCTTATTCTTCTTCTTTATTTTCTTCTTCTTCGTCGTCTTTTTCTTCACCAACACGTTCAGGTTCTTCAGTAGCTGCTTCGCCTTCCATAGCTTCTACTTCTTCTTCAGTAGGCTCATCTGTTGGAGGTACTACAGTTACGATAGAATCTTCTGGTTCGTTTTCAATAGTGAAGTCACCAGATACTTTAATATCAGAAACTGAATAGCTATCGTTGATATTTAATTCAGTGATATCAACTTCAATTACTTCTGGGATATTATCTGGAGTTGCAGTAACTTCTAAGTTGAATAATGGTTGTTCAACTACGCCGCCTTCTTTAGCGCCTACTGCTTCACCAACTAATTGAACCGGTACTTCTACAGTACGTTCTTCAGTCATGTTGATAGCTAAGAAATCGATATGAGTGATTTGGTTTTTCAATGGATCATATTGGTAATCTGATACCATTACTTTGATTGATTTAGAACCAACACCTAATTCGATAACACCGTTACGTCCTACTTCACGGATAACTTTGATAAATTCAACTTCATCAACTTTAACTGAAGTATTTTTTGTTCCGTAACCATATACAACTGCAGGTACTTTACCAGCATTTCTTAATTGTTTAAGGTCAGAACGTGTTTGTTTACCTTGACGGATGATTGACTTTAATGAAGTCATTCTATTTCCACCTTTCATTTTTCGCTCTTTTACGAGCTCCTCACTTACCCATCAACATCATTCGTTGCTTGCAAGTGTTTATTTATTCGTATAATTACGAACGAATGTATTATACACGCTTATATTGCTTTCGTCAAACTCATTTAACAATTTTAGTCGAATAATACACTTACTGATTCTCTTTCGTATACTCGGATAATGGCTTTACCAATTAAACCAGCAACTGAAAGTTCTTTAGTATTTGTAGGTTTACGACTTTCTTCTAATTGAATTGAATTTGTTACGATAAGTTCTTTAATAGCTGAATTCTCTATACGTTCTTTAGCTGGACCTGATAATACAGGGTGTGTACAACATGCATATACTTCTTTAGCACCTTTATCTTTTAATGCTTGTGCTGCTAATGTAATAGTTCCAGCTGTATCAATAATATCATCAATAATGATGGCTGTTCTACCTTCAATATCGCCCACAATATTCATTACTTCGGCTACGTTTGGTTTTGGACGACGTTTATCAATAATTGCAATTGGAGTTTTTAAAATGTCTGCCAATTTACGTGCTCTTGTTACACCACCATGGTCAGGAGAAACAACAACACATTCTTCTGGGTTAATGGCAGGATCATTTTGGAAATGTTGCGCTAAAATAGGTACGCCCATTAAATGATCAATTGGAATATCAAAGAAACCTTGGATTTGAGGTGCATGTAAATCTAAAGCAATCATGCGATTTGCCCCTGCAGTTTCTATTAAATTGGCTACTAATTTAGCAGTAATCGGTTCACGACTACGTGCTTTTCTGTCTTGACGAGCATACCCATAATAAGGTACTACGATGTTAATATTTGCCGCTGATGCACGTTTACAAGCGTCAATCATAATAAGTAATTCCATTAGATGTAGATTAACTGGGTATGAAGTAGGTTGGATAATAAACACATCGCAACCACGAATACTTTCTTCGATATTAATTTGGATTTCTCCATCACTGAAACGCTTAACAGAACACTTACCTAATTCAATCCCTACATGATCTGCAACTTCCTGTGCTAAAGGTTCATTACCTTTGAGTGAAAAGATCTTTAGCGATGAATTCTTATATTCATTATTTAACATTTATAGTCCTCCAATTATTTACTTACACAACTACTATTATATAGAAAATTAAACTTGATTACTATGCCAAAGTCGAAATACTAATTTTTACATATTCATTTCAGCTATTTATTTTTGTTGCTTAAATAACCATCTTTATTAACTTGTCTTGCTCGTGCCAGTGCTAAACTTTCATTTGGGATATCATCAGTGATTGTTGATCCTGCTGCTATAAGTGAATGATCTCCAACTGTTACCGGTGCAATTAAGTTTGTATTACATCCAATAAACGCATCTTTACCAATCACAGTTTTGAACTTATTCACACCATCATAGTTAACAGTAATAGAGCCACAACCAATATTTGTACGTTCGCCAATAACCGCATCACCAATATAACTTAAATGTGATACTTTAGCTCCGTTTTTAAGTTCAGCTTTTTTCACTTCTACAAAGTTGCCTACTTTCACCTCTGCACCTAGTTGAGACCCTGGTCTTAACTGTGCAAATGGACCAACATTCGTGTGCTCGCCCACTTCCGAATCGTTGATGACTGATTGTTTAATATGTGCATGAGATGCAATAACGCTATTATTAATTTCTGAATACTGTCCAACTGTAACTTCGTCTCCAATTACAGTTGAACCATTAATTCTCACGCCAGGTTCAATGATTGTATCCATACCAATTTTTACATCCGGCCCAATAAATGTGCTATCTGGATCAATGATTGTCACACCATTTCTCATATGGAATAAATTAATACGTTTTTGTAACGCTTTTTCAGCTTGACTTAACATCACTCTATCATTCACACCCATAATCTCTTCGAAATCATCAGTGTGATATGTACTTGCTCTACCATTTTCATTAATAATTAAAGAAATCACATCTGGTAAATAATATTCTCCTTGTGCATTATCATTCTTAACTTGTTCTAACTTTTCAAATAAAATTTTGTTATCGAACGCAAAGATTCCAGAACTTATTTCAGTAATTGCCTTTTCTTCTGTGTTAGCATCTTTTTCTTCTACAATTCGTAATAAATGCCCTTCGCTATCTTTGACAATTCTGCCATAGCCTGTTGGATGGATTGCTGTAGCAGTTAGAACTGTTGCTTGAGACTGAGATGATTCATGTCTCTCGATTAAAGATGTAAGTGTTTCTGATGTAATAAGCGGTGTATCACCACACACAACTAGTGTTGTTCCCTCTTTATTTACTAAATGAGATTGTGCCATTTTTACTGCATGTGCTGTCCCAAGTTGCTCTTCTTGAAAACTATAAAGTGATTGATTACCTAATGTTTCTTTTACACTTTCAGCACCGTGACCAACAATTGTAATTAATTGGTTCACACCTGATTGTTGAACATTTTCAACCACATGTTCTATCATAGTTTTGCCAGCGATCTCATGTAGCACTTTGTATTTTTTTGATTTCATTCTAGTGCCTTTACCCGCTGCCAATATTATTGCATGTCTTTGCATGAATGCTAACCCTCCATTAAATATACACTTCGTTATTATTATAATTTAACCGCTATCACTCTTTCAACATATAACCTACCAAGTCATAAGCACCAATTCTTACGATTGTTCTACATTTTTAATATATCCATGATGACTCGATTTATATAGGTTCACTTTTATTACTTTTGACAAATTACTTTCAAAATTTAAGAAGTCAATTCAACATAATTAGAAGGGGGATTAGGGGCTCATTTAAAAGATGATGAAAATGTAAAAACAGAGTCAACACATTCTGTTATGTCGACTCTGCAATGTAATTTTTTATATTTAAGCTTCGTTAGATTCATCAGACTCGCCTGATGTAGCGTTTTTATCTGGAATCACTTCATCAGTTTCATCATATACTTTCATCACTGCATCTTGAATCTCTTGTCTCATTTCTGAGTTGATTGGATGCGCGATATCGCGGAATTCACCATCTGGTGTGCGTTTACTTGGCATTGCGACGAATAGACCTGAATTTCCTTCAATCACACGTAAATCGTGGATTACGAATGCCTCGTCTAGCGTGATAGAAACAAGTGCTTTCATTCTACCATCTGTATCTATTTTTCTAAGTCTTACATCTGTCACTTTCATGTAGTGAGCCCCCCTAGTATATCTTTGTTTTATTAGAAGCTTGACAATTGCTTAAAAGAAAAATTATATCCTTTATTTAACTTTACTAATCAATTCAATTTCTACTTTAACATCTTTAGGTAGTCGCGCTACTTCGACACAACTACGCGCTGGTTGATGTTTATCAAAATAATTTCCATATACCTCATTTATATACTGAAAATCATTCATATCAGAAATAAAAATAGTTGCTTTAACAACATTTTCTAAATCTGAACCTGCTTCTTTAAGTACCACAGATAAGTTTTCTAAAACTTGTTTAGTTTGATCTTTTACATCATCACTTACAATTTCCCCTTCTAAATTAAGTGGAATTTGACCTGATGTGTATACTAGACCATTTACTACTGTAACATGTGAATAAGGTCCTAATGCTTCCGGTGCTTTGTTTGTGTTAATAATTTCCATGATGTGATTAGCTCCTTTAAGAAAATTTAGACAAGCTGTTGCCTGGCTCTACTTTAAATTTCTGATTATATTCATCGACATCTGATAGTCTTACCAAGGAAGTATAATCTTCTATTAATCTTTGCTTTACTTCTTTCGATTCTACAAGTACTGATACCCCTTTTACGTGTGCTTTAAACTCATTCATTAAATTCATAACACCGTTGATTGAGCCACCTGCTCTCATAAAATCATCAACAACGAGAACATTAGAATTCTCAGCTAATGTGCGCTTGGATAATACCATCGTTTCTATCTTTCGAGATGAACCTGAAACATAATTAATAGAAACCGTAGATCCTTCAGTTACTTTATTGTCTTTTCTAATAACCACTACAGGTAAATTTAATACGTTTGCAACTGCATTGGCAAGCGATATACCTTTAGTAGCAATCGTTACAACAGCATCTAATTGTTCATCCATATATATACTTGCTATCATCTTACCTACTTTGTTTAATAATGTAGGATTACCAACCAAGTCAGATAAGAATAAATATCCACCAGGCAGAAGTCTATCTTTTTCATCTAATAATGAGATAACTTCATTCACGACTTCTGTTGCTTCTTCTTTACTCATCATAGGTTTATACGTTACCCCACCGCTTGCGCCAGCAGTGGTAATGACCGTACCTAATGCTTCTTTTTGGAAAGTACTCTTAATAATTTGAACATCTTCGCTGATTGACGATTTCGCTTGTTGAAATTTATCTACAAAGAATGTTAATGGAATCAGTTTGTTTGGGTGATTCATCAAATATTGTGTCATAAACACAATCCGTTCACTTCTTTTATATCTCATTATTTCCAACCCTTCTATCCTAATAATCTAACTAAATATACTTCATTACAACAACCATTTACTGCGTTATAAATATTTTTAGCCTGACTTTCTTTTTGTGCCAATCCGTAAACTGTCGGACCACTACCACTCATTAATGCGCCATCTGCACCACATTGAATCATGTTTTCCTTAATCTTTTTGATTTCTGGATGCATCTCCATAGAAATCGGTTCTAATCTATTAGATAAACTTGAGCATAACTTCTTATAATCCGATCGTTTTAAAGCTTCTATACAATTTTGAGTAAATACTTCATGCGTGAAATTTAAATCCAAAGCTTTAAATACGTCCGGTGATGAGATACCTAAATTAGGCTTAGCTAAAACAACCCAAGCAGAAGGAGGCTTGTTCAAAAAAGTTACTTTTTCACCACGTCCTGTACAGTAAGCAGTCTTATTGTATATACAAAATGAAACATCTGTCCCAATTTGACTACCAAGTGCACATAATTCTTCTAAAGATAAATTTAAACTGAATAAGCGATTCATACCTCTCATCGTAGCAGCCGCATCTGCTGAGCCACCTGCTAAACCAGCCGATACTGGAATATCTTTATCAATTGTAATCGTCACACCTTGTTTCAAATCATATACCTTTGTCATTAATTCAGCAGCTTTATATGCTAAATTTTTATGATCGTCAGTTACAAAGTTGTGTTCGATTTCAACAACAATCTTCTTATCATCTCTTTTTTGAAAAGATAATCGATCGTTTAAATCTACAGTAGTCATTATCATTTCAATCTCGTGATATCCATCGTCTCTTTTAAAAAGTGTATCGAGCGTAAAATTTATTTTGGCAGGTGCCGTTTCATATATCATTTTTCCGCCCTCTCTTCGTAATCTTAATAAGATGATTTTAACATAAAGGGATAAAAGATTTGATAGATAATGTTCATTTTTTTCACAAATAATTATATCATTCATTATTGGAATATAATAAAAAAGTATTAAATTACAGTATGTATGTTATTAATGTGTTTTTCCTATAGTTCTAAAATTTATTTATCACTTCAAAAGTATAAAAAAAGAGTATTGAACATGTTGCTCAATACTCACCTTAATATAATATAAAACTTAAATTGATAGAGTAGATACATCTACATCTATGTCATATGTCTTATTAGTGTGCAATTGCTTCTTGATGATTATCTTCTTCAAATGAAACTTGTACGTTCTCAGTTAACACATCAGTGTATGTATAAGATACTCTTTCGAAGTTATGCTTGTCTTGATCAAGTTCAACGACAAATACTGATGGGTATGTTTCTTTTAAAACACCAGAACGTTCGATTGTTTTCTTACGACCACCATTGGCTTTAAGTACAATACGATTTCCTAAATGACAATCAATAGAATTTTTGATGTCCAAAATTGATTTTGGCATATTGCTCCACCTCGCTACAAGTGTTATATTACCATGTTTATAGCGATTTTGTCAAATAAAACTAAAATTTTATCAAGGTAATTAGGGTTTGTCAACAATTTAATTTATTAATTCTGGGAAATTGTTTAATTCTTTGTAAAGTTGAGCGAAATCTTGAATTGACAATGTTTCGCCTCTTCGTCTAGGGTCGATATTCGCTTTTTCTAACCAACTTAGTATACTCTCTTTATGTTGTTTTCCCTCTTTAAAGAAATTTTGATAATTATTATTAATAGTCTTTCGTCTTTGTGCAAATGCAGCTTTTGCTAATTTAAAGAATGCTTCTTCATCATCGATATCTACTAACGGTGTTGATCTTTGCATTAATTTAACCACTATAGAATCTACATTGGGTGGTGGCATAAATACGGTTTTAGGCACTGTTAGGACTTTACTTGTTTCAGTATAATACTGCGTCACAATCGATAACGAACCATAAGCTTTTGTACCCACCTCTGCATTTAAACGCTCTCCAACTTCTTTTTGCATCATCACGACATAACCATCTATTGGTATGTCTTGTTGCATTAAATTGAGTAGTATAGGTGTCGTTATATAATATGGCAAATTAGCCACAACCATAATTTTATCGCAGTCTTTTAAGTGTTCATTTACTGCTGTCGCGATATCGGCTTTTAAAATATCTTCGTTAATAATTGTGACATTATCGTATGGTGCTAATGTGTCCTTTAATACTGGTATTAGTCGATGATCGATTTCAAATGACATTACTTTTTTAGCATGTTTAGCTAATTGTTCAGTTAACGAGCCCATACCTGGCCCTACTTCTATTATGCCTGTAGTTTCATCAATATCACTAGCATCGATGATCTTATTAATAATATTAACGTCTACTAGGAAGTTTTGTCCCAAACTTTTTTTGAAATCAAATCTATATTGGTCTAATAATGCTCTTGTACGAGATGGTGTAGCTATATCTTTATGCTCCATATCTTTATTCACTTCCCTTATTTTCATTTAATGCACGTCGTACATCTTCTTCTGTATATCCAAAGGCATTCAATTTTTTCAACAGTTGCTTACCATTAGAATGCCCAATATGTAATTTTCGACCTAGAATTTCTCGTCGTCTACGAGCATCATGCCCTATAATAAGTCCTAATTCGATTAATACATTTTTATCAATGGATTCTTCAGCTTCTTCAAAAGGGGAACTAACATGCATGAGAGCTTCTTTGATATCATCTACATGTGCATGTTCAACACCTATTTTCCCCCTTTTATTTTTAGCTTTTTCTCTGTCTATATATGCGTGTTTTACCCCAGGCACACGGTCTTTGATCGTATTTCTTATTTTGTCACCAGGAAAATCTGGATCGGTTAAGATAATAACGCCTCGTGTTTCTTGTGCCTGCTTGATAACTGCTATCACATCATCATCAACTGCACTACCATTCGTTTCTATTGTATCGCATTCAACCGCAGATTTAACACGTTGTGTATCATCCCTGCCTTCTACGACTATAAATTCATTTATTTTCATATTTTTAATTCCTTCTTCATTTTAATGAAAATCTTGATTCATCTTATTCTAACAAAATATCATAAATAACACTGCCTTCAGTCTTAATTTAATAAAAAATGAGAAAGATATCCAATTAAATGATACCTTTCTCAATCTAATATTTATGCTTGATTTAAATTAAATAATCTCTCCGCATTTTCTGTTGTCTGACGACATACCTCTTCATAACTCATATCTCGTAATTCAGCAATTTGTTGTGCAACTAATGTTACACGTTGTGGTTCATTACGTTTGCCTCTATATGGATGTGGTGATAAATATGGTGCATCTGTTTCGACTAATAATCGGTCCATCGGTACATGCTTGGCAACTTCTTTAGGTTGTTTCGCATTTTTAAATGTGACTGGACCACCTAATGAAACGTAAAAGTTTAATTTATTGATGACAACATCAGCAATTTCTGGAGAGGCACTAAAGCTATGCATAATACCTCCAACTTCTTCCGCGTGTTCTTCCATCAGAATATCTATACAATCCTGTGTTGCTTCACGGTTGTGAATAATGATTGGTAATTGTACACGTTTAGCTAAAGCAATTTGCTTTCTAAAGACTTCTTTTTGAACATCAGCAGGAGACTTATCCCAGTGGTAATCTAATCCCATTTCACCAATGCCAATAATTTTAGGATGTTTTGATAAGTTTTCTATCCATTCTAATCTTTCTTCAGTACAATCGATGGCGTCTACTGGGTGCCAACCGATGATACCATATACAAAGTCATATTTATCAATCAATTCCATTGTACGTTCAATAGTTGGTGTATCAAAACCAACAACAAACATACGATCAACGCCATCTTCTCTCGCACGAGTGATGACATCATTTAAATCTTCATCATATTGCTCATCGTTCAAATGAACATGTGTATCAATTAACATGATTATCCTCCTAGTTTAAAAGCATGATTACTTGATGACTGCACCATTTGGAATAGCATTTGGCAAGTTAATCAATGTTAACACACCATCTTTTTCGGCTGATAAAATCATGCCTTCAGATTTTTGTCCCATTAGTTTCGCAGGTTTTAAGTTAGTTACTACAGCAACTTTTTTACCGATAATATCTTCAGGACGATAGAATTTCGCAATACCAGAAACAATTTGTCGTTGTTCATTATCTAAATCTACTTGAATTTTTAGTAGCTTATCTGATTTCTTAACATTTTCAGCATCAATCACTGTCGCAGCTTTAATTTCTACTTTATCAAAGTCTTTAATATCAATCATATCTTTACTTGGAACGTCTTCTTTTTCATCAGATTTTGGTGGTTGCATTGACTCTTTGATATAAGCAATTTCCGCTTCAGTATCCAATCTAGGGAATATTGGTGTTGGCTTAGTTATTACAGTGATAGGTTCTGTTAAGGATCCATATGTCGCTAAACTTGAGAATTCCATTAACTCTGGATTATTAATATTTAATTGTTTAAATATTTCTTTTGGTGCATGTGTAATAAATGGACGCAATAATACAGTTGCAAAACGGATGTTTTCAACTAAGTGTGCCATCACATTACCTAACATATCTTTTTGACTTTCATCTTTCGCTAAAACCCATGGTGTTGTCTCATCAATATATTTATTAGTACGGCTAATAAATTTCCAAACTGTTGATAAAGCAACTGAGAATTGTAAACTCTCCATATTTTCATGGAATTCTTTAACTGTTTCAAGTGCCATAGCTTCCATGTCTTCGTCTAATTCATGTTTAGGACCTTGATATGCAGGAAGCTCACCTTGGAAATATTTATTAATCATTGAAATTGTACGGTTCACTAAGTTACCTAAATCATTAGCTAAATCATAGTTTGTACGTTCAACAAACGCTTCTGGTGTAAACACACCATCTGAACCAAATGGTAATTCTCTCATTAAATAATAACGTGTAGCATCTAATCCATAACGATCAATTAATACATTAGGATCAACAACATTACCTTTCGACTTACTCATTTTACCGTCTTTCATTAGAATCCAACCATGTGCAAAGACCTTCTTAGGTAATGGTAAATCTAATGCCATTAATAAAATTGGCCAAATAATTGAATGGAAACGCACGATTTCTTTAGCCATCAAGTGGATATCTGCTGGCCAATATTTGTTAAATAACGTTTCATCATCTGATAAATAACCTAGAGAAGAAATATAGTTCACTAATGCGTCTATCCATACATAAACAACATGTTTAGGGTTTGAAGGCACACTAACGCCCCAGTTAAATGATGTACGTGAAACAGCTAAATCTTCTAAACCTGGTTTAATAAAGTTGTTAATCATTTCATTTTTTCTTGAAGGTGGTTGAATAAAATCAGGATTTTGATCATAGAATTCAAGTAAGCGATCAGTATATTTCTTAATATTAAAGAAATAACTTTCTTCTTTTACCAATTCTACTTCATGACCTGAATCAGGACTTTTTCCTCCAACAATTTTGCCGTTTTCATAAACAGGTTCAACTAATTGTGACTCTGTATAGTATGTTTCATCTGGTACTGAATACCATCCCTCATACTCGCCAAGATAAATGTCGCCTTGTTTTAATAAACGTTCGAATACTTTTTCAACGACTTGCTTATGTCGTTCTTCTGTAGTTCGAATGAAATCATCATTTGAAATTTCTAGTTTATCCCATAAACTTTTGATTCCAGCGATCATCTCATCTAAATATTCTAATTCTGTTTTACCAGCTTTTTGAGCTTTTTCTTGAATTTTTTGACCATGCTCGTCTGTACCTGTTAAATAACGAACATCGTATCCTTGCATGCGTTTATATCTAGCAATCACATCACCTGCTACAGTTGAGTATGCATGCCCAATATGCAAGTTACCACTTGGATAATAAATTGGGGTTGTTATATAAAATGTATCTTTAGCCATCAAAGGTCCTCCTCGTTTCTTACATGTTAAATGATATCTAAATTTATTTTGCTTTTCAATTGTGTACCGTTCTTACTGTACCTTACTCATCACAATACGTTATTACTATCAATTGTTTATTATATTATCTTTACTACAATACCATAATTTAAGGTATTATGGGGGGTGAAAATCTGTATTAATTCACTCGATACAATGAACTTTGCTCAATTCTTAAACTTATGCAACTTTAATCAACTTGATGATAAATATTATATATTTCACTAGTTTTACTTTGACGATCTTCTGCAACCATTTTAATCGCTGCTTTAGGTTTAATATTTTTTTCTTTGATATAGTAATCGACATGTTCTTCGATAGACATATCATCAAACCATGCAGTAGAAATTTCAGCTTCAGCACCTTCAATTAAAATGACAAATTCTCCTTTTAATGGAATCTCATTATTATGTAACATGGTTAATAATGTATTCACATCTGCAGTTACAATTTGCTCAAATTTCTTTGTCAATTCTCGCCCTAATGATACTCGTCTTTGAGAATCTATTTTGCCAATCACTTTTAGCGTATCGGTTACTCTATGAGGTGACTCATATATAATAAGTGTACTACTTTGATACATTCGTTCTGATAGTATATTTTGCTTTTCTTTATCTTTTCTAGGTAAAAATCCTAAAAATGTATAAGTAAATGATGGGAGACCACTTGCCATTAATGCTGTCAAGCCTGCATTAGGTCCTGGTATCGTTTCTACTTTGATGTCATGTTGACGTGCCTCTACTACTAATTCATACCCTGGATCACTAATCAATGGTAAACCTGCATCCGAAACTAATGCAATATCTAGTCCAGACAATAACTGTTCAATCATAAATGATGTCTGTTGGTCTTTATTGTGCTCGTGATAGGATTTTAGTGGCGTCTTAATATCATAATGATTACATAATTTACGTGTAACACGTGTATCTTCACATGCGATTAAATCTACTTGTTGAAGTGTGTCTATAGCACGATATGTAATATCGGCTAAATTGCCAATTGGTGTTCCTACTAAAAATAATGTAGTCATACTATCCCTCTTTAATCAATTTTAGTTTCTTTTGTCGTGTGAAGGTCTTAATTTCATACTCTCTTTTTAACGCTTCCGACTTAGTAGAATATGTTTCTTGATAAACCAACTCTACCGGACGTCTTATTTTTGTATATTTAGCACCTTTACCTTCATTATGTTTCGCCACACGTGCCTGTATGTCTTTAGCATAACCTGTATAGAGGCTTCCATCTTTACATTTTACGATATATACAAAATGATTATCCATAATATATACCCTTCATTTCTTTTGAGTACGTACCATCTTCTTGATAAATATAAAATGGCTTTGTAATATCTAAACCTTGGTTCCCCGACTTTCTACCTTCTATTAAAATCGTTTGTGCGTCTCTATCATGCTTACTATAAACAAATGTTAATCGCTTTGGCTCAATATTAGCACGTCTCATTTCAGTTAGTACATCCATCATTCTTTCAGCTCTGTGTACCATATATAATCTTCCGCCTTGCTTTAATAAATGTCTAGCAGCCATTAAGCAATCTTCTAATTTACATAAGATTTCATGTCTAGCAACTTTATGCGCTTCTTTTTGATGTTGATGCAACTGATTATCTTTGAAATATGGAGGATTGCATGTAACAACCGTATATTGTGAAGGTTTGAAATGATGATATACCTTTTTAACATCCATTTGATGCATGAGTAATCGATCATCTAATTGATTATACTTAAAACTTCTCTTCGCCATATCCACAAGTTGTTGTTGAATTTCGATACCTTCAATAGTCTGGCTACCTTTATGAGAAAGGAGCAGTGGTATAACGCCGTTACCTGAACATATATCAATAATTTTGTCTTTTTTTCTAATTTCGGTAAAATCCCCTAACAACAAAGCGTCAGTTGAGAATGAAAACACATCATCATTTTGGATGATTTTCAAATCTTCTTTAATTAGTAAGTCTAACCTCTCATTATCCTTTAACATTTATCTTTCTCCTAAAAAAGGGACGTTGTTATAACGTAGTCTCTATCATCGTCTACTCATAACACATCCCTGCCATCTTTCTTATATCAACATTGTTTAATCGCTTAATACATTTAAACAAAGCAAACAATCTTCGCCCTGTCTATGTTTGCCAAATAACTCACCTTTGCAAATATGAAATCCTTCTTTATATAACATAGCTAAGTTATCTTTACTAGGCAGTGGCTTCTTCACATGTTTCGTCTGGTGTGGGTGAACAGTTTCAGAATTTGAACTTTCGCTCTTATCCATTAATTGTTTTAAATTATCATTTTCTACTTGAAGCGCTACATTTTCTTCAACCAATGCTACAGCTAAATCTTTTAAATCCAACATATCTTGATTAAGCTGGTTCATGTTTGTTTCTAAGCGCATTAATTTTTCAAATAATTCATTACGATTCAAAGGTGGTTAAACCTCCTTAATTAAATGCTTCAATTTCTTCCATTTTGTACTCTAATGGTTGTTCCATACCATCTATTTTAACTTGCATCGATATATCCAAGATATTTAAACCGACTACTTGGCCATTACCATCAGGTGTTTCAATTGAGTCACCTACATCTGGTAATTGAGCACGTGCTTCTTCATAATAATCATTTTCATATTTTAAGCAACACATCAAACGTCCACATGCACCCGAAATTTTAGCAGGGTTAAGTGATAGGTTTTGGTCTTTAGCCATTTTAATAGACACAGGTTCGAAATCGCCTAAGAAAGTCGAACAACACAAAGAGCGTCCGCATGGCCCTATACCACCTAATAATTTAGCTTCATCACGCACACCAATCTGTCTCAGTTCTATTCTCGTTTTCAAATTTTGCGCTAATACTTTAACTAACTTTCTAAAATCAATACGATCGTCAGCAGTAAAATTGAAAATGACTTTTGATTTGTCTAATGTATATTCGCAATTAACTAATCTCATATCCAATTCCTGCTGTATTACTACCTCTTTACATAGTGCAAGTGCCTTCTCAGCATCAATTGCATTATTATAGTAGATGTCTATATCTTGTTGTGTCGCTATTCTCATTACTTCTTTTAATGGAAGTGAAACATCACCGTCATCTACAGTTCTCGTAGGCATTTTTACTAATCCTATTTCTATACCTCGTTTTGATTCCACTACTACCCAATCGCCCATTTCAATTTGTAAATCTTTAGGTGCATAATATTCTAACTTTCCAGCTTTTTGAAACTGGACACCTATTACATCTGGCATCTATCTCACACCTTTAATCACTATTTGTTCGAATACAAGTGTTGGGTTTACATTTTGATTTAACTTTTTATGTGCCTCTGTTAATTGATCATACATCAATATAAGTTGGTTATATGTTAAATGCTTTGCATACTTTTCTATCTCAACACTCAAATCACTATATATATATTCGCTATTTACTTCTACTTTTGCGTGCATGATATCCTCAAAAAATCCATTCACTGCAGATAATGTTAACAACTGTAATTTACGATTTTTCGCCTGTTTTAACAAATCGATAATCCCAATTAATGCCATCGAACGATTCGTTAATAACAACTCACACCATCTTATAATTGTCTTTCTCAAACTAGTAAGGTCATATTCTTCATTTAATGATAATGCAGTCTCTGCTTGCGTCGTATATGTACTTAACATCTCCGCCACAGGACGTGTCAAAGACTCATCAACTAAGTGATTGATAAACTGACCTTTATCAATAGGTTTAAAATAGACATGTTGACATCTCGAATGTATGGTGTCTAAAATCTGTTCTGGTTTAGTTGATAATAAAATAGCTATCGTATTTTGAGGAGGTTCCTCTAAGAATTTTAATATACTATTTTCACCTTGAACAGTTAATTTTTCGAAATCTTCTACTATATATACTTTATAATTACCTTCTATCGGTAGTTGATTCATATGATGAACAAGTTGTTCGATCTTTTCTTTTTTTATAGTAGTTTCTTCACTAGAGACATACATAAAATCAGGATGATTCAACGTACTTACTTTAACTTCACATTGTTCATCGTTGTTACATAAGATGAGTTTAGCAAAATTAATAGCGATCTTTTGCATTGATTGTGCGTCATCGCCCTCAAAAAGATAAGCATGTGACAATTTATTCGACGCATAAGCATTAGCTAATTGTTGTTGTTCATCCATCTGGATATCTCTCCTATATCTACTTATATAAAAAGACTGCTAAAAGAGCAGTCTCAAATTGTTAAATACTGTATATCACAATTCATCAATAAACTAATGTCTCGTGCAATAAACATTAGTTACATTTAAAATTGATGGAAGGCTTCAATAGGCATTACGAATACCGTTGCACCGCCAACTTCTACTTCTACTGGATAGGGTATGTAAGAATCTGCACTACCACCCATTGGAGTAATAGGAGACACAAGTTGTTCTCTATTACCACAAGTATTGTTTATAACTGATAATAAATCGTCTACACGGTCATCATTAACACCACATAAGAACGTTGTATTACCTGCTTTTAAGAAACCACCTGTTGTTGCTAATTTTGTTGCTCTAAAATCATTTTTGACAAGTTGGTCTGAAAGTTCTTGGCTGTCTTGGTCTTGGACGATTGCTATAATCATCTTCATTTCTATAACACCTCTTTCATCTATTATATCACATTTATTTTAAATATTTGATGATAGATTGATATGCGGCTAATACAACTTTATCAATTGATTGATCTGCATCTATCTGAACAAAACGCTCTGGCTCATTATGTATCACTTGATGATAACCCTCAATGACTTTTTCATGAAAATCAATATCTTCTTGATCCAAGCGATTCTGATCTCTTTGATTACTGAGGATTCTTTCACGCCCTACTTCAGCAGAAACATCTAAATAAATCGTTAAATCTGGATATAGTCCATTAATTGCAAATTCGTTTAAAGCTTTCACTTCTTCAATTCCAATACCTCTTGCATATCCTTGATATGCTAATGAACTATCAATGTATCTATCACAAAGAACAATTTGATTGTTTCTCAAAGCAGGCATCACTTTTTCTACTAAATGTTCTCGTCTCGATGCCGCAAAAAGCATTGCTTCAGTTCTAATATCCATTTGATTGCCTTCTAGTACGACTTTTCTTATCTCTTCGCCTGTTGGAACACCACCAGGTTCACGGGTAGATATAACATCATAGTGCTGAGCTAACTTTTCAGCCACTGCTTTTAAAACGGTTGTTTTTCCTGAACCTTCTGGCCCTTCAAATGTTATAAATGCTGACATTTTTATTCATCCTTAATTAATATTTGATTATCTTTTATTCCTTCAACTTTCATATTTGAATGTTGATATTGATTTATTAATTTTATCATATTTAAAGTGATTTTTTCTCCTTTAAACAGAATCGGCACACCAGGTGGATAAGGTACAATGTGACGGGCCAACAGTTTTCCTGCTGAATGACGAATATCAATCCATTTAACTTTGTTATATACCATAGGTGAAAACATGCCACTTTCTGTCATAAGCTGTGGGTATATCAACAAATCTTCCTTTACATGAGGAATGACCATGCTTTGAATTTTATTTATTAATATCTCAAAAGGATATTTATCTTCTTTATGCCATAACGGTAATACAAATAAGATTTGAAAATCATCTGCTAACTCTACAAATATATGTTCATTCTCAAACCATTTTTGAATGTCATATCCAGAATAACCTGGGTAAGAAATCAACATTTTTAATGGGTCATCAACTTCTTTAACAACAAATCCTTTACGATTTAAAACATTCGAAAGGGTATGTCTTTTTTCAAAAAATATTCCACTATCATAATTTTGATAAAATGTTTGTGCTAACTCCAAACTTGCCATGACTAAGTATGATGGGCTAGACGATTGAAAGTAAGATAAATATTGTTTGATGTTTTCTTTATAAGGTGCATCTTTATGTATAAATAACACCGACCCCATAGTAAGTGCAGGTAATGTTTTATGATAAGACTGAACAACATAATCAGCACCATAATTTAATGTAGAATCAGGAAATCCATCTAAACCGAAATGTGCACCGTGTGCCTCATCAACGAGTACTGGAACATTATTAGAATGCAATAAGTCTATATCAGTTTGAATTGAGTAAGTTTCTCCATAATAATTGGGATAAGTCATAATCGCTAATTTATGTTGACTCAAATCTAATCCATTAAAGTTAGGAGCTATATAATGATGAGATGTTGAACTTACCTTCATGTTTGTTAAAGTCGCTTTTTGATTCGCTAATTCCAATCCATGAAAAACTGATTTATGTACATTTCTAGGTATCAAATAGTTTCTTGACTCATAAGCCAAGCCTTGGATTACAGATAAAATCCCAGAAGTAGTTCCATTAACTAATAGATAAGCATCGTAATCTCGATGTTTATTAAATTTTGTCATGCTTTCTAAAATGATATCTTCGGGATGATGCAAATCGTCCAAGCCACTAATTTCAGTCATATCCATTTTCAGATCCAATGATTCTAGCTGGCCTATAGTCATATTTTTATGACCAGGCACATGCATGGAAATACTTTGTTGTGATATTAATTCATGTAATTTTTTAGATATTGGTAAACTCAAATCATCACTCTCTTCACTTTTATAATCGTCTTATCTAACCTAGACTATCTTATATGAGATAAATCATCATCTTGTTGATTAACCCAATTTCGTTTTAATAGTCCCATGACATAGCAGTCTCTATATTCTCCTCTTGTATAGAAGTGTTCTTTTAATTTTCCTTCAATTTCAAAGTTATTACTTTTATAAATATGTACTGCTTTCTCATTACTTACATCTACATATAGATAAACTTTATGCATGTTAAGCACTAAAAACGCATAATCCACTGCCATCTTGAACGCTTTTTTTGCATAACCTCTATTCGCAAATTGCGGGTCAACAATAATCAATACTTCGCAAGTTCTATGTATAAAATTAATTTCTAATAACTCAACAACACCAATGGATTGTTGATCCTCTTCAATAACAAATCGTCTTTCTGATTCATCTAAAATATGCTTTTGGTATAGCGATTCTAATTCACTCAATGATTGATATGGCTCTTCAAACCAATAAGACATAATTGAATATTCATTATTCAAATTATGTAAATATTGCAAATCTGTTTTTTCTAAAGCTCTAATGATCATTTTAAAGCACTCCTTTAAATACGATAGTATTGGACTTTGTTTTAAATGTAAATCATTTCAAGCTTTTTGACATTAAATTTAATCATTTAGTTAAGTGTTAGAACATAAAAATGAGGCTACTAAGGCCTTGAGGTATTTATCATTAATCAAACAATTTAAATGTCGCTATTTTAAATCAAACGAAAAAGTTATATGCTCTTAATTACTTAACCAACTCGTTGCATTTGCTCTGCGTTGACTTTCTTTTTTGGGCATA
>NZ_JBXVVK010000016.1:0-37399 GCF_057219715.1 Staphylococcus sp. 510
GGTATACATAGGCTAAAAAAACAAGATTTTTTACCAAACAAAATATGGTGAGTATAACATCAAAATTATAAAATGTATATACAAATTCATTTTATTCTTAAAATAAATCCGGATTTAAATTTAGTTTTCTGAAATTGAAATTTTCAAACAATATTGTAAAAGTATAACTTACTGAATCATGTTTGTCCAATTTCTGAATCGATATTCTTCTTAAATAAGCTCACACAGTCTATAGATTTTGTTTAATTATTAATAATTTTACTCATTTATTTCTAATTCATAAAAAAACGGTTAAGGCTAATCATGCCCTAACCGTTACTTTAGAAATTTACCTTAACCTTTATAATAAGATACTGCTGTCGCAATACCTTGCCCGCCACCAATGCATAATGAAGCAATACCAGATTGCTTTTCTTCATTTAATTGATGTAACAGTGTCACTAATATACGTGCACCTGAGGCACCTATTGGATGACCTAAAGCAATAGCACCACCCTTAGTATTGACCTTTTCAGCAGGTAATTGTAATTCTTGATTTACTGCTAAAGCCTGTGATGCAAATGCTTCATTAAGTTCGAAAACATCGATATCTTCAATAGATTGATTTGTGCGTTGTAGTGCTTTTTTCACTGCGTCTACTGGACCAATACCCATAATAGATGGATCCACACCGCTAGTGCCAAAGCCGTCTAAAATAGCGATAGGTTTGATATTTAATTCTTTTGCCTTTTCTTCAGTCATTACTAACATCATTGATGCGCCATCATTAATACCTGATGCATTACCAGCTGTTACTGAGCCATTCTTTTTAAAGGCGGGTCTTAAGTGACTCAATTTATCAGCAGTTGTGCCTTTTCTAATACCTTCGTCTTCTGATACGACAATAGGCTCTCCTTTACGTTGTAGTACCTCGACTGGAACGATTTCCGCATCAAAAGCACCACTATTTTGAGCGGCCTCTGCTTTTTGTTGTGATTGAGCAGCCAATTCATCTTGTGCTTCACGGCTAATACTATATTTTTCGACTAAGTTTTCAGCCGTAATACCCATATGATAATCATTAAATACATCTGTTAATCCATCTGCTACCATACTATCAACTAACGCTTGGTTACCCATTTTAAATCCGAAACGTGCATTCTTCATAAGCATCGGTGATTGTGACATACTTTCCATGCCACCTGCTAATACGACGTCATTGTCACCCGCTAAAATGGATTGATACGCTAATTGAATAGATTTTAATCCTGATCCACAGACTTTATTTACTGTAAACGCTGGAACAGATTCAGGTAAACCACCCTTAATTGATGCTATGCGAGCTGGGTTTTGTCCTTGACCTGCTTGTAAAACGTTACCTAATATCACTTCATTAATTTCATTTGGATCAATTTGAGTTGTTTTTAAAATGTGTTTAATTAAAGTAGCACCTAAATCATAGGCAGGGATATCTTTAAAAGCACCTCCAAACACGCCAATTGGTGTACGATATGCTTCAGCTAATACGATACGAGACATAAGTTAGCTCATCTCCTTTTAATTTATATAAAGATATACTATGTCAATTTCATTAATGAATAAAGCAACTTTTTTCATCACAAAAATGCCTTGATGATCAATACATTATAATGACTAGTAATGAAAAATAGTTATTAACACGCTTGTTCACTCATTATTCATATTTTACCAAAATTCTATTCAAATTTACCACAAAGACCATAATAAGAAACAGTTATAACTTAGTTACATATGTATACATTAAAAATGAACCACTTGAAACGATCTGATTTCAAGTGGTTCAATACATTATCTGATTGTTTAGCTTACATTATAAACTATCTCAATATTAAGATTTATAACCAAAATGAGGTATATGTTGCCAACGTTCTTTAAAGTAATGGGCAATCGCTTTTGGCTTACGATCTCGTGTGAAGATACCTTTTTTGTTACCTTGAACACGGATAATACCATTCGATGTTTCAAAGTCAGCAAAGTTCCATGTTTGTTCACCAATGAATTGTGGATATTTATCCATAATTTCATGATTGGCTTTATAGTAATTCAGTTGATACTCTTCTGTAAACATTTGATCATCAATCGCATGTAAACCTGCAACGGTATCCGCACCATACTCTGTAAACATGATTGGCTTATTTGGTTGTCGTTTCGACCATTCGGCTAGCTCCTTATCTAATGCTTGTTTAGCACTTTCTAAATCACCTGATTGTGTATACCAACCGTAGTATCTGTTGAGACAAAGCACATCGACTAAATCTTGAACTTCACATACATCTGGTTGTGCAGTTAATATAGTAACGATAGTCACTGGGCGATGTTGTGGATCTTTTTCACGTGCTAAATTAACAAATGGCTCAAAGTATGCTTTAGCACCCGCTTCATTTGACGCTGGCTCATTGGCAATTGACCACATGACTACGCATGCATGATTCTTGTCTCTTGCAATCAAGTCTTCTATGACTTCTTTATGAGCTTGATGAGTGTCAATTTCTTTCCATGTATCATGTGCAATGGTGCCACCTAAGGCAACCATAAAGTTAAGGTGTATACCGACACCGGTTGTCTCATCTATCACTACAATACCTTGTTCATCTGCTAAGCGCATCATTTCTTCTGAATAGGGATAATGAGATGTTCTAAATGAATTAGCACCTATCCATTTCATCAAGTTAATGTCCATGACATTGGCTGATTCGTTTAAGCCTCGACCGTTATAATACGTATCTTCATGTTTACCAAACCCTTTGAAATAAAATGGTTTGTCATTAATTAAAAACTGTCCATCCTTCACTTCAACAGATCGAATACCAAAACGTTCTGTGTAAACATCTACACACTCATTATCGTTAAGTAATTCTACTTTCATATGGTATAAATAGGCATCTAAAGGTTGCCACAATATAGGATTTTGAATGGTTATATTGCCTTTAGCACCTTCGCTTTCGGCTACTGTATGATCATTTTCATCTAGAATCGTGATTTTAACTTGGTCTACCTTATCGCCACCATTTACCATCGTTACTTCATAATGAACTATACTTTCATCAACCCCATTTAATTCTGGGTTAATTGCAATATCACTAATAAAAGTATGAGGTGTCGTGTAGATTTTTACAGGACGGTGAATGCCTGCATAATTAAAGAAGTCAAAGTTAGGTTCGTTGACAGGTATGACTGTTCCATCTTCCCGTGTTTGCTCACTGTAATTACCCACTGGCAATGTGCTATGTGTTAATACATTGTTTACTTTCACAGTTAAGCGATGAGATCCCACCGTTGCAATATTAGAAATATCGGCTTCAAATGGTAGGAAACCACCAGAATGCGTAATGACTTCTTGGCCATCAATATATACTTTAGCATGATGCGTTACAGAACCAAATCTTAGGACAATACGTTCCCCGCTAAGTTGTTTAGGAATGACAATTGTTCTTTCATAGACGACCTCGCCTACGTGGCGTCTAATGCTCTGAATCACACCTTGATCATTATACGAACCTGGAACCGCCATCACGTCCTCTGTATCCAACGGATGACTAACATCTATTTCTTCTTGATGTTGTACTAATTTGAATTTCCATGTTCCTGACAAATCAACTAACTGTCTTGTTTCAGTTAAGATTGGATATAACAAAATGTTTCCCTCCTATCATTAGACACCGGAATATGCGTTAAATCCTCCATCGATTGGTAATACAACACCATTTACAAAACTAGAAGCCTGTTCACTTACTAAGAATAATAATGCTCCAATTAATTCTTCCGGTTTACCGAAGCGCTCCATAGGTGTAGCATTGATGATTTTTCTAGAGCGTTCCGTGTAACTTCCGTCTTCGTTCAATAATAATGCTTCATTCTGTTTTGTTAGTAGAAATCCTGGTGCAATCGCATTAACTCTAATATTTGTTTTAGAGAAATATACACTTAACCATTGTGTAAAGTTACTGATTGCCGCTTTAGCACCACTGTATCCTGGAATTTTAGTTAATGGTGTGAATGCATTCATAGATGAAATATTAATAATTGTAGCTTCATCTTTGTCTAACATATCTGTTGCAAACACTTGAGAAGGAATAAACGTACCTAAGAAGTTTAAATCCATCACAAAACCAACACTCTTTTCATCTAAATCAAAGAATGTCTTACCATCTTGTTCAAGTTTCCCTTCAAAGCGTTCATCATCTGTTGTGCCTTTTGGAGAGTTTCCACCAGCACCATTGATTAAAATATCTACACTGCCAAATGCATCATTGACTTCTTTTTTAACTCTTTCCATTTCGGCTTTTTTAGTTACATCGCCTAAAAATACACGTGCAGTGCCACCTGCTTTTTCTATTTTATCTACTAGTCCATCTGCGTCTTCACTGATTCCAATCATTGCGACTTTAGCACCACTTTGTGCCAAAGCCATAGACATTGCACTACCGAGTACACCAGTACCTCCAGTAATCACAACGACTTTATTTGATAAATCGACATTGAAAGGCAATTCCATAAATTCCATCTCCCTTTAAAACTATTGTCTACTTTTACTTACTGCTTCATATAAGCCATTTAAATATGTTGCACCTAATGCACGATCATATAATCCATACCCTGGTTTACCAGTTTCGCCCCAAATCATTCGACCATGGTCAGGTCTAATTGGGCCTTCGTATCCAAAGTCATACATAGCTTTTACTACTTCATACATATCGATTGAACCTTTTTCTGATAAATGGGCAGATTCTTGGAATGACTTGTCACCTATTAATTTAACATTACGTGCGTGTACAAAATGTACACGTCCTTTTTCACCAAAGTAACGTAACATTTCAACAAAATCATTGCGACGATCAGCGCCTAATGATCCAGAACACATGGTTAATCCATTATGCTTGGAATCGTATAAGTTAATGAATCGTTCTAAATTATCTTTATTAGTAATGATTCGTGGCAGTCCAAAGATATTCCAAGGTGGATCGTCCGGATGAATTGCCATCAGAACATCTTCCTCTTCGGCTACAGGAATGACTTTTTGAATAAAGTAGTTTAAGTTTTCCCATAGTTTTTCTTCGTCTACTTGTTTATAATCTTCGAATAATTGATTTAAGTCTTCTTTCGTATAACTTGAATCCCAACCTGGAAGTGATAATTCACCACTTAATGGGTTCATTTTTTCAACATCATTTTCATCGTAAATTAAACAAGTTGAACCGTCATCTAGTCGATAATCTAACTGAGAACGTGTCCAGTCAAACACTGGCATAAAGTTATAACAAACAGTTTTAATACCTGCTTCACCTAAATTGCGTAATGTTTGGCAATAGTTTTCAATATATTGATCTCTAGTTGGTTTACCTAATTTAATATCTTCATGAACAGGTACACTTTCAATGACTGATATTTCCATGCCTGCATCTTCAACTTCTTGTTTTAAGGCTTTAATTTTATCTAATGGCCAAACTTCACCCACTGGCACATCATAAATCGCAGTAACAATCCCTTTCATACCAGGAATTTGTTTAATATATTCTAAGCTGATGGGATCATCTTTCCCATACCATCTAAATGACATTTTCATCGTTTAGTCCTCCTTAATGAGCTTGAAATAGTGATATGCATTGTTGTAGCAAATGTTCTCAATCATTCTTTGTAGTAAACGATCATCGTTCGGAATTTCACCTTTTTCTACTAAATCACCTATAAATGTAGATAAAATGCGTCTAAAATAATCATGTCTTGAGTATGAAATGAAACTTCTTGAATCTGTTAGCATACCTACAAAATGCATAAGTAAACCTTGATCTGCTAATGATGACATTTGTCTTAACATGCCACGTTTCGTATCGTTAAACCACCAACCAGCACCGTGCTGGACTTTACTTTGAATACCTGGTTCAGTTTGGAAATTAGCAATTGTAGATCCTACAATATCGTTATAAATTGGATTTAAATTATATAATATTGTTTTCGGTAAGTGATTGTCTTTTTCCATCATATCTAATGTAGCGTTTAAGTGATAAGCAAGATTATTTTGATCTCGAATAGAATCAAATCCAGCATCTCTTCCTACTTGTTCAAACATTTTAGTATTATTGTTACGAATCGCGCCAAAATGAATTTGCATCACCCAACCATGCGCATAATAAGCTTTACTTAAAGCGTTCAACATAAATGTCTGGAATTGGAATTGTTCATGTGTAGATACATCTTCTTTGTTGAGCGCCTTAGTAAATATTGTTTCAATCTCTTGAGTTGTATAATTTTCAAAATGAATTTCCTCTAAACCGTGGTCAGCTAATCGGCCACCTTTGTCATGGAAATATTGAATACGTTGATTGAGTGCTTCTACAAATTGCGTTGCATTTTCAATGTTGTGCGTTGTTCGTTCTAACTTTTGTACGAATTCAAGAAAAGCAGGTTCGCCTACTTTAAAAACATCGTCAGGTCGGAATGCTGGTAAAACCACCGTTTTGAAATCATCTTGTGCTTTAATCGCATCATGATAAGCTAAATCATCTGTTGGATTGTCAGTAGTACAAATCAAATTGACATTTGAATTACTAATAAGAGATTGAGTTGTAACCTGATGTTCTTTCAAATAATCATTCGCACGATGATATATTTCTTCTGCGTTATCACTAGTAAGTAAATCATCAATATTGAAATACATTTTTAATTCTAATTGTGACCAATGATATAAAGGATTCCCAATAGAATTTTCTAATGCTTCAGCCCATTTTTTGAATTTTTCAAGTGGATCTGCATTACCAGTAATGTATTTTTCTTCTATACCTTGCGCTCGCATGGCACGCCACTTGTAATGGTCACCACTCAACCATAGTTCAGCGATATTATCGCATTTAACATTATCACTAATTTGTTTAGGATCTAGATGACAGTGATAATCGTAAATTGGCATATCTTTCGCAAAATCGTGATATAAATGTTTAGCTATTTCATTTTCCAACATAAAGTTTTCATTGATAAAAGCCATGTTATCTCCACTCCTCTATAGTTCTTCTCTTAGTGCAAGTTCTTTAACAATTTGTTTGTGTCGTTTGTCTGTTAATGGATACCAAATGAAGAAGACAATCAGTGCGATTAAGCTTGCTACTGCTGGTACAACAAAGAATAAGACTTTAAGTCCTGCAATCGTTCCAGGTGTTTGATCTACATTTGGCGTGTAACCAATTAATGTTAGCGCTAAACCAGGTACAAATCCTGCAAGTGCTTGAGATACTTTTCTTGTAAAGCTGTAGCTTGAATACGTAATACCTTCAGAACGTAAACCAAATTTCCATTGACCGTATTCCACAACATCGGCAATAAATGCCCAAATAACTGTATTAGGAATAACTAAGAAGAATTGCGCAAATGTATTGATAACTAAAAACATAATGTAGTTTTCACTAAAGAATAAGAAGTTGATACTTTCAAACACGATAAATCCTGCTACACCAATCATTGCAGTCGCTTTTTTGCCCATTTTTTTACTAATTAATGTCGTTGCATATAGAGATGGTAGTAAGACAACAAAGTTTAATGTACTTACGAGACCTACTAAATTAGATTTATCTAGAACATATTTAAAATAATACAACTGACATGATTGAATTAAGAACATAGACATAATTGTTAATAATGTAAAAATAGCCAATGTTGCAAAGGCTTCATTCTTCACCAAATTAAAGAATGCTTTTTTATTGACGCCTTTCTCTTTTGGACGTTCTATAACGTGACGTTCTTTAACACCTTTGTAGCAAATCAAGTGGAAAATGACACCTAATATCGCCATACCAGCCACGACTACTGGATATCCAATAGCATGATTATCAAATTGAGCAACCATAGGTACAACCACAATACCTGCTATAAATAATGCACTTTGTGACCCTAAGTTTCTAAATACTGATAATTGTGTTCTATCGTCCGCATTCAAAGTCATAGCTGCAGATAATGAACCATACGGAATATTAACTACAGAATACGCTGCGTTAAATAATAAATATGTTGCAAATGCCCAAATGACTTTACCTGTATAACTAAAATCAGGTGCTGTAAATGATAAAACCGTTACAATTGCTAAAGGAACTGTACCGTATAAGATAAACGGTTTAAACTTCCCTTTAGGACCGATATTTCGTCTTGAATCGACGATTGTCCCTACACCTGTATCTACAAAGGCATCAAATATCTTTGCCACTAAAAATACAAGACCACCGTAAAAAGCTGAAATACCAAGAATATCTGTAAAGAACATCATTAAATAAATCTGACCCATATCGAACATCATACCGTTACCTAAGTCACCAAATCCGTATGATAACTTTTCTTTAAAACTTAATGTAGCGTCTTCGATATGATTAAATTTATGCATTTTTCGTTTTTCTCTTTTTTCAACTGTATCTCCCATAATCCCGCCTTCTTTCTATCTATTGATATCTCGATTACTTTGAATAGATGCGTAAATATTTTCTAGACTTGCATAACTAAAATCACCAAATATATTGTGTTTATAGCTCATGTTATAAATACCGAATTCAACAATTCTTTCTAAATTCCATTTCTGCATAATCCCATAAATGACACCTACGCTAAATGCATCCCCAGTTCCTAATCTATCCAAAATATCAACATCCAAAGGCTCAGTTTTTGCTAATTGATCCTTTGTAGATAGAAATCCTTGTAAGCGGTTTCTTTTATGGTTAAAAATTTTTCTCTGTACAAACGCAATATATTGAACATTGTACTTCTCATGGATTTGAATTAAATATGGTCGAATGACATCAATATCTGCCATTCTATCCAACCCATCTTTTTGGTCGTGACCTTTGTCATCTGGTAATGCTATCGGTTCATAACCAAATACTAAATCTACATCATATAATATGTCTGACATTTCTTTTCTGGCCGTATCAAAGTCCCATAGCGCTGCTCTAAAATTTAAGTCACAACTTACAAATAGACCTAATTCTTTTGCAACTTTGACTGCTTTTTTCAAAAATAATAATAATTCTTGATTTAGGCCTGCTGTTATACCAGTAATATGAAACCAATCATGACCTTTTAAAATTGATTTGATATCATCATCTCGATGATAAAATTGACTAAATGTACTCATTTGACGATCATAAATAAGTCGATTTGCACGCTGAGCATAACCGCTTTCGATATAATATAGGCCCAATCTGCCTTCCTTCTGACTCATATGCTCAGTATTAACATCATATCGCTTTAAATTTTGAATAATTTGATTACCTAAATCATTATCAGGTACAGCACTAATCATCGACGTTTTGACACCTAATCCTGATAAGCCTATCGCTACATTCATCTCTGCACCACCGTAATTAATATCAAAGGATTGCGCTTGATTAAACGTTTGGTGATTAGGTGTACTTAAACGCATTAGAATTTCGCCAAATGTGATGAATGACATACCATCACCCTCTTATTGTTTTGAATTTTCCGACAAATTTTTCTGTGTTTTCTTTAATTACTGAATCATTTCCATCTTTGGCATTTTTCATTAATGCACTACCAATACCGACTGCAAATGCACCTTTACGATACCAATCTTCTAGATTATCTAATGACACACCACCTGATGGCATGAGTTCAATTTGAGGAATAGGTCCATGTACATTTTTAATAAAGTTAGCACCTAATAAATCACCAGGGAATAACTTCACTAAATCTACACCTGTTTCCATGGCTTGAACAATTTCTGTTACCGAACCACATCCAGGTAAATACGGTACCGCATATCGATTACACATTTTTGCAATATCTGGATCAAAATGAGGACTTACCACATATTCTGCGCCATTTAAAATAGCTAATCGGGCAGTCGTACTATCCAATACCGTTCCTGCACCAATGACCACGTTTTCGTCTGTTACATGTTGACTTAAATGTTGAATCACTTCTTCGGCTTGTGGTGTTGTAAAGGTAATTTCAATGTTATATATGCCGCCATCAATCATATTTTCTACAGCTGCAATTGCATCTGCTTTACTTTTGCCTCTGACAACAGCAACGAGATAATTATCATGTAAACGATTTAATGTCTTCATTTTTTTCATTTACTCAGCTCCTCGCTATTTTTAATAGTTTTCTTCGCCAACCCAACTTCATTATATTTCCAATTCAAAAAACGTCAATTCAGTGTAAAAAGGTCTGAATTCACAAAAAATTAAAACCCTTTCATACAATCTTTAATAAGAGTTGGTATCAAAGGGTTTCTAAAATCTATTCAATTTTGCAGTGTATCACAGTAATGCGTAAGTTATGATGTACCAAATTACACTTAAAAAGTATCATTTAACATGATTTTTTGTAATTTTTTATACTCTTTTATAAAATTTTGACATCAATTTTCAAAATCAGGGCCATTTTCAAAATTTTCTATGACTTGAGCTAGTGAAATCTAAAAATGAGTGATAATTTTAAAATGTAATGTAAAGGTCATAGTAAATCGTAAACCATTATTTTAAGTCACCTTTTCATTACTATAAGATTTCTTATATTCTAATGGCGACTGTTGGTACTGTATTTTAAAACATTTTGAAAAGTAACTTTGCTGCTTGAAACCTACATAACTGGATATTTCTTCCACAGTCATGGGCGTATTAAGTAGTAAATCTCGTCCCTTTTCAACACGTAGTTGCATAATATATTGAGATAAAGACTTTCCTGTTTCTTGTTTAAATAATCTTGAAAGATAGGATGGCGCCAACCCTACTAATTCAGCCAATTCTTCTAGATGTATAGGATGGTCCAAATTAATCTTAATATGTTGAATGACTGTGTTGATATTAGAACTATAATTTAATGATTTAACTTTTAATGCTGTTTGTGCATAATCAAATATCATTCGTTTCGTAATAATTTCTAAAGTTTCAACATCTCCAGCATCATCAATTTCTGCTGCATAATTAGCAGATATTTCATTGATGATGAGTAAATTCACATCTGCTTTTTCAATACTTTTACGACACAGTGTGTTAAGTAGATACGCTTTATATTTATGATTTAATAAATCATCTTTAACACGCCTAATTCCTGCAACTGAAACATGCACTACAGAAAATAAGTTGAGTGCTTCATCGACATTGCCATTTTGAATAGCAGTTAACATTTTATTCTCATTGTCATAACACATTTTAATTTTGTTAAATGTATACTCATATTGCTCTTTATCTTGCGCATGTGATTCTGTATTACGATGAAAGCTAAAATCAAGTGTCTCAACTTTATAATGTACGTTTCGATTTTTTAAATATCGTACAGTTAAATGTGCCATTTTCAATGCTTGACTGTACGGGCAAACAGGTATTTGTAATAAGTATTGTTTTAAGATCGATAATTTAGAATATTTAATTTGTACTTGTTGTAACATTTCGTGGCATCTTTTTTCATTTGGTCGTTGATGTAGAAACGGACCAAGTATGACCACTCGATTATATTTTCTGTATTTAAATAGCAAAAAATTAACATCAAATTGATTCACATAATGATAAATACGATCGCTGTTCATATTTTCTAAAAGTTTCTTTAACTCTACTTTGTATTTTTACTTTTAGTATTTGTAAATGGCGACTTTAAGTGATTACTAATATTTTTTATATCTGATAACTCGTAATGATTTAAATCAATCATTAATAATTCAAAAGCATGTACTTTTAATACATCAAAGATTTGTTGATTTAACATAATGATCACCTTCACTTAAGACTATAAACCGAGCAGAAAGGATTGAAAAAATTGAATTATTCATTAGAAAATTTTCAACCTCAACATGACTACCTAATTTGCGTAGATTCAGATGGTTGTGGCATGGATACAATGACAATCAAACATGAACGCGCATTTGGACCTGTCTTATTAGATATTTGGAATTTAGATGATATGAAAGAACAAGTTTTAGAGCGTTGGAACCAATTTAACCTTTATGAAATCACACGTGGTATTAATCGATTTCAAGGTTTAGAAAAAATGCTCAAAGAACTATATGAGCAAGGTCGCACTGTTGATGGCTATCATGATATTAAAGAGTGGGTCGATCATACTTCAACATTCTCAAATCCACAATTAGAACAAGATATGAAAGCGCATCCACAAAAGAAAGGACTACGTTTAGCCTTAGACTGGTCTAACCGAGTTAACGAATTAATCGGTAGATTACCTAGTCTAGGCGCATTTGAGAATGTTCATTCAACTTTAAAACATGCACACCATGATGCTGATATTGTTATTGTATCATCTGCAAATTTACAAGCGGTGGAAACTGAATGGACTGAACACCATTTAACATCATTTTTGACTAGTATCTTCGCACAAGAGGTAGGTACTAAAAAACATTGTATTCAACAACTTAAACAACACTATAAACCAGATCATATATTAGTTCTTGGGGATGCAAGAGGCGATTTACAAGCTGCCCAAGACAACCAAGTTTATTTTTATCCTATTTTGGCTGGAAATGAAGCAACATCTTGGTCTAACCTAGATCAAACCTATCTCAAACTATTTATCAATAATCAGTTTGATAATACTATTCAAGACCGTGTAATTCAACAATTTTATAATAATTTTGACTAAAGGAGCGTTGTTATAATGGTAAATGTAGACTTAAAAGCTAAACCCTATTATCTTGATAATCAACAAATTGAATGGGTAGAAAATACGTTATCTCAGCTCACTGACGAAGAAAAAATCGGACAATTATTTTTCAACTTATTTTCTCTAGAAGAAGATGGAGACTTTAATAATAATGACCTTACAAATAAAGATATTTTAAATCAGTATCATATAGGTGGTGCACGATACCAAGGTGGTAATAAGCATCAAGTTCAAAACCTTCTCAACGACTTACAACACAATAGTAAAGTACCATTATTAATAGCAGCAAATTGTGATTCTGGTGGTAATGGTGCATGTAAAGATGGGACTTATATTGCCTCTGCAGCACAATGCGAAGCAGCTCAAGATATGAAAGTTGCTTATCATGCAGGCTATGTATCAGGTCGAGAATCACATGCATTAGGAGTTAATATCAACTTTGACCCTTGTGTAGACATTCTTAAAAACTGGCGTAATACTATCGTTAACACTCGCGCATACGGAACAACAGCTGACACAGTTATTAAATATACTAATGCCTTTATCGAAGGTTTCAATGAAACTAAAGATATGATTACTTGTATTAAACATTTCCCGGGTGATGGTACTGAAGAACGCGATCAACATCTCGTTTTAGGCGTTAATGAAATGACACCTGAAGAATGGGATCAAAGTTTCCGTAAAGTGTATACCAACCATATCAATAATGGTGTAGAAATGATTATGTCCGGGCATATTGCTTTGCCACATTATTCTAAAAAGTTAAATCCTAACTTGCATGATGAAGACATTTTACCTGCATCATTATCTAAAGAACTTATCACAGACTTATTAAAACAAGATTTAAACTTTAATGGATTAGTTGTGACAGATGCAAGTCATATGTTAGGAATGACGGCTTCAATGAAACGTGAGGACTATGTACCTTTAGCTATCGCAGCTGGTTGTGATATGTTCTTATTCTTTAATGATATAGAAGAAGACTTCAATTTCATGCTTCAAGGTTACCGTAAAGGGGTCATTACAGAAGAACGACTTAACGATGCGGTTACACGTATTCTAGGTCTCAAAGCTAAAATTCATTTACACGATAAACAAGCACAACAAAAGTTAGAAAAAGAAGAGGCTGAATTAGATGTCATCGGTTGTGATGAGCATATAGAAATGCAAAAAGAAGCTGCCGATTTAGGTATTACATTAGTTAAAAACACGCTCAACCAACTACCTATTCGTCCCGAAACACATAAAAACATCCAACTTTATGTTATTGAAGGCGAAAAAAATGGCATTTATAAATCTGATGACTCAGTGACTGACCACCTCGTAAGTATACTAGAAAATAAAGGATTTAACGTTACAGTGAATGATGGTTCAACACGAATTAAAGGTAAAACATTGGACTACCGTAAAAAGGTAGATGCAGCATTAGTATTCGCCAATATCGTTGGATATGCTGCAGAAAATAATTACCGTATACGATGGTCAACTGCAATGAGTAATGAGATTCCATGGTATGTTCACGAAGTACCTACTGTTTTCACATCACTCAACTTCACTACGCATTTACACGATGCAACAATGGTAAAAGCATACATTAATGCATACCATTCAAACAAAACAAGTTTAGAAACGGTCATAGATAAAATCATGGGTAACTCTGACTTCAAGGGTAAACCTAATGATTTAGTTTGGACTAATAAATGGCAAGCTAAATTATAATAAGCAATTAATTAACCCCATATAACGCATAAAGATAACAACTAAGTTATCTTCATGTCTATATGGGGATTTATTTATACTTTAATAACCTATTTCCATATCGTTACTATTACATAATTGACGATAATCGTCATATTGTATGTTTTTACCAATTAACACCAGATATTGCGGGACTTCTTTCTTAAATGCTACTGGCGTTAATTCAAACTGACCTTGCATATATTGAACTAAATAAGTATGCGGTTGGTCTATGAATTGAATAAATCCTTTCATACGATAAATATTTGACGGTAAGGCGTCTAAATAATCTATAAACTGTAGTTTGGTACATTTGACTGGTACATCGATGTATTGATGATGAATACCTTTATGAAGTGATTGATGATCTATTTTAGTCTTTGTCATCTGTACATTGTTATCGGTAGTTTTTGTATACTTAGGCAAAGTGATTCGACCGTACATACCTACTTGAATATCTGCTTCTGGATTGATAATTTCTAATTCTTTTAATAATTGGCTGGTAACATTCACATGTGTTAAATCAATTTTATTCACAAATAAGTGAGAACAATGACTCAATTGTTCATAAAACAAACCTTGGATATCTTTTGGATAAGATTTTAATGATTGATACATTTGTGCATCTACAATGCCCAACATATGTTTAATACTAGTAAATGGTGCTAAGATGGGTGTTAAACATGCATCTACAACTGCCAGTGGTTCTGCGATCCCACTGCATTCAATAAATACAATATCAGGTTGATAATCTAAATATAGTTGATGCAATTGATCTGAAACATCTGCTTTCATTGCACAACAAATACAGCCTTCAGTAAGCTCATTTAAAGGAATCTTTTGATCAATTAATTGACCATCCACACTTTGCTTACCAAACTCATTCATAATTACCGCTGGTTGTAACCCTTGTGCCACCGCTTCAGACACGAGATGATTCAATAATGTGGTTTTACCACCACCTAAAAACCCTCCTATGATCACAATATCCATCTTAGCCACTCCTTTTAATTCATAATTGCTATAAGCTTAGCAATGGTTGCAATAATGATAACCATACTAAGTGATGTCACCATTTGTTTTGCTATCATTTTAAAACTTTCATTCAATCCAAGTTGTTTAAATACCATGGTCATCGTGACAGAACACGCTGTAAATGTGGAACTAAAAAAGACTAATAACAATAGTTGTATGACAGACAATTGTCGAATGTAAGCACCTTGATGCATATTAAATAACAACATGCCATCTTTTCTAATCATGGAAAATAAGATACCTGGAGATAATTCATTGGGAATACCTAAATACATCAATATTGGCATGAATACATGTGAAATGAGCGATAGAACGGGCGTTAAGGAAATGATACTAACAATGAAACAGATTGTGATAAAGATTGGCATAGCTTGAATGACAAACATGCAAATATTACCCCAAATTTGTTGACTCAATTGTCGCATAGAAGGCAAGTGTATGGTGGACCTATTAACAGTTTGAATTGCAAATGGGTGATGGTTTGTCCTCATCCATAATCGATTATGGATAATGCCACCCACCAATACTAATATTAAATAAGGTATAAATAGCCACGAATGACCTGCTACGCTAAATATAGATAACGTCGCTCCTATTTGGTAACTGCATGAACTTCCAAAACTAATCAAACTCATGCACTGTGTTTTGGTACAAGCATGACATTGATGGCCTGCTTGTGTAATAGCCGCAGCATTACATCCAAATCCTTCTAATAAAGGAATGATATCTTCTCCATTTAATCCAATGCGTATCATCGTGGGTTCAATTGCCCAAGTGATCCAATCCTTTAAATGGCTTTGTTCAACGATAGCTGAAGACAAACTGATTAACACCACTACAGGTAATGCCCATACAAATGAATATGTTCCTAGCGATAACACACCATAATCTCCGAAGAAAATATGTTGCATGATACCATGTTGTAAATATTCAAATGAAGCTAAGAAGCTAATCCAATGTTCGACATAATGACTTTGTAGCCAATCTGAAAAGTGATATGCAACACCAATAGGCAATGCGAACATGAGTAATATCATCAACCAGCCAAGTATCATTTGTAAGATATTCGGTGTTTGATTTTGTCGCTGTTTCTGAAATTGCTCAAGGTGTTGAATAACATAGTGACTATGTTGAGAAGTAGACACTACACTCTCCAATAAAGATATATCCAATTTGTTCTTGATAATCGTTGATTTTAATAAAGCTTTTTCAGCAGATGTCAATCTTGATATATGTTGCATGGTTAAGAGATGAGTATCTTCGGGAATCGCATCATGATACCCACGCTTCAAATCATATTTCACTTCTAACATGAACACGCCACATCACAACAAGTATAGTCATCTAAGTACATTTGATTCTTTTGGTATGATTCTATGACTTGATGATTGACCGGTAAGCCTTCCCTCTGTGCAATCTCATGTGCTAATACAGCAAATCGCGCTCTGAATTTATAGATATAACATAACTTGGCATGATCATTTTCAACTGTAGCACCTATTAAGAAAATATTAGGATAGCGTGTCGACTCATCTTGAAGTGTTAATTTCACATCTTGCTTTGTCGTTTCGAATAATTCTTGAACGATAGGGTTTTGCGTTACATCAAATCCGGTAGCAAGAATAGGTTCATTCACGGTTTGTACTTCATGACCATTTTCAAAATAAATATAGTACCTACCGTCTTGATAATTAATTTCTGAAACACTATAATGCACATTCATTTCTATCAACGCACCTTGTTGGATTACTTGGCTTAAGCGTTGGTGTGTATAAGGTGATAACCTTACACTTGGATCAGCGTCTTCATCATTTAGACCGGTCGTACGTGTATACAATGAAATCGTCGACTGATTTTTAGCTAATTGAATCGCAGCATCAAACCCACTTTCATTACCACCAATCACAACATAGTCTCCCTTATCGAATTCATTAAAGTCGGTCACTTCACTATAATGAATACCATACTTAAATGGTTTGTTTGGAAATTGAAAATCACCAGTAGCTACAAATATATAATCTGCTATGTAATCACCTTGAGTTGTCTTGATGAAATATAGACCCTCTTCCATAGAGACTTGCGTTACAGCAGTGTTAGTTTGAATACTGATACCATAGTGATAAGCCACAACTTCTAAATATTTCGCATACGTTTCCCCAGATACATGTTCCTGGTTAAAAGTGAACGCAGGTGACGTCTCTTTAGAAATAGCATTCATATCTGGCATACCAAATCCATTAGATGTAAACGATGGCGTAATGGTACGAGTTGACTTAGGCCATTGTTTAAATGATGAACCTATCTCTTCTTTTTCTAATATTAAACAATCATCTATACCAAAATCTTTCAATGTGATAGCCATGCCGATACCCGCAGCACCTGCGCCAATAATGACTACCTTTCGATGTTGTTGCATCATTAAACACTTCCTTGAGATATTTATTTTCGGATTCAAATCGAAACAATTACGATTTATAAATTATAGACCTATCTTATTAAAAATTCAATACATCTCTCAATTCTTTTATCATTAATGAACATAAATAACCCAATACTAAATCCACTAATAAAGTAAATTTAGTATTGGGTTATATTATTTGTAGATGTTTTTTAGTTATTTAATTCACATGAATCATCGTATTAATTTGAGATAATTGATTCTCCCTGTCACTATGACTTAAATTGATAAAATATTTGTGTTGCCATTGTTGCGTTTTTAAAGCAGTTACATTTAAATCTGTTTCCCAATCTGGATAAACACGAAAAGCCATTTTACCTTGGTGATGATTATCAGTTAAAATACCATGATTTAACAGTATTTCTTTGTCGAAAATAAATATGCCTTTTTGTGCTTGATCGTTTACATAAATCATTAAATAATCACTCATTTGATCAAAATGTAATGGGGTATTTTGCTCATTGATATCTTTTTCCCACAAAGTGACGAAATAACCCTTTTTCTTTGGTGTCTTTTTAGCCAAACGACTCTTGAAATTATACCCAAATAATTTAAATTCCAGTGCCTCATATTCATGGTTCCACAATTCTCGTTCAACTGTATCTAAAATGGCAGTCTGATAAACTTGTTCTAATTCATTTAATAACTCTATTGATTGATATGATTTAAGATTTTTTACCATGTGATCAACCTTCATTCTGTTTAATTATTTCATTGCTCTTATAAATTAAATACCCTGCATTAATCATTGCCAAAATAGCAAATGCAATAGCTAAAATTAAATGATTATCAATCACACCTAAGGCAATAACAAACATGAACAATATATTTAGTAGATTAGAAATCATAAATCCTTTATTCTCCATTTTTAAAACCCCTTTGTTCTAATAATTATTCATAAATAATAATGCCCTTGTCAGTAGTTTCAATTTCTGAGTTTTTTGGAGTTTGAATCATTTTAAGAACCCAATAAAAGTCTCCAACACAACTACCAGCATGTAATGTCGCCAAAATAAAAAAGAAAAACTTTGGTAATATACCTAAATAAAGCGTAATAATTAATATCACTGTTATAATTATAAATGGTGCAATAGCACTAATTAGAAAAGTCATAGGTGTAAATTGTCCACCAGGTATAGCACAATAAATCATACCACTAGAGTATCCAAAATGTACTTTGTGTCTAGGTGAAAATATTTTGAAAAAAATACCGTGAATGCATTCGTGAATTGTAAAAATTAAGAAATATAAAATAAGAAAAAGTACAATATTACCTATAAATGATTGAAATATATATACAGTATTAGTACTTCTCTCTATAATCCAAAAAATAATACCAAAACCAATAAACAATAAAATCATGTATTGAGAGAACTGTTTCATTAATTTAGGATTATCTAAAATATCAATGCGTTGCATGAAACCACCTCTTTTGAATATATTTATATTTCGTTGATATATGTAATATACAACATATATGTCATTTTGACAAATATACTTGTCAAAATGACGTTTATCATATACATTAATACTAAGGAGTTGATCAACTTGAGAAATCGACTTAAAGAATTACGAGCAAGAGATGGATATAATCAAACTCAATTAGCTAAGAAAGCTGGTATATCAAGGCAAACCGTTTCTTTGATAGAACGTAATGACTTCACACCTTCTATACTTACAGCTATAAAAATTGCTCGTATATTTAATGAACCCGTAGAAAGTATCTTTATCATCGAGGAGGAAGATTTATGAAAGTAGGACGCTATCTATTACTTATGATTATAGGTGGAATCGTAGGTGGTATCGCTGGTTTATTAATACCAACACTCCATAACCTTGGTATATTTGATAAAACTCATTTTACCAGTCAAAATTTTATTATCGTATCTTGCATCATTGCGACATTAATTAACATTATATTAACGATATTTCTGTATATTGAATTAAAACACTCCGTTGACTTAAAAAATAAAATAGCTGAACCAAATAGCAATGTAGATGAAGATATTTTTGAAGAAAAGTCTAGTCTAAAGTTTATAAATGCTAGTTTTATATACTACTTGCAAATTTTAATTAGTTTACTGTTTTTATTCACACTTGTAATTGGTAATGTTAGCGATATCTATACACTTTATTCTATAATTCCATATATGATTACAATGATCCCCTCAATAATGATAGGACTATACGCACGTAAAATAGATAATCGCTATCCTAAATTAGGCGAAGCTAATTACACTGAGAAAACACTATCAATAATGGATGAAGGTGAACGATATATAACCCTAACATCAATGTTTAAGACTTACCATATCAATTTAGTATTAATTATAATTTTTGCAGTCTTTTTATCTGTCCACTCAATCAATACTGGCATAAACCAAACATTGGGTGTGTTATTTCTTATCATTTTATTTATCTATAATGCCTTTGGTTATTTATCAAAAGTTCGTAAATTTTATAAATCGTAGACTGATTGAAATAAATAAAGACTAGATAATTATTTATGTATTATGCACATATATTCACAACGAAACACTGAATATATAATGTATAACCAATAATTATCTAGTCTTTTTCTATTTATGATTCCCATTCTGATTTTAATAAACTATAAACAAAACTATCTGTAAATTGACCTTGTACTTTTTCATCGCTTCTCAGTCGACCTTCTCTTGTAAAACCTAATCGTTCTGGTATCGCTTGGCTTTTTTTGTTTTCAACTGATGCTCTAATTTCCACACGATTTAACTTTAATTCATGGAATGCATAATCAATCAATGCTTTAGTACACTGTGTCATGATGCCTTTTTTCTGATGATTTTCACCTAAATAATACCCAATTGATGTTTTCTTGTTCACATTGTCAATATAGTGTAATCCAATCACACCAACCAATTGGTCTTCTATCCATATGCCACAATGAAAACCATTACCTGAGGCAAATTGGCGTAACGCTGCTTGAATAAATTTTCGACTATCTTCAACTTGGTTAGTATAAGCTACAAATGGTAACCATTCTGCTAAATATGACCTCGATTGATCAACAAGATTAAATAATGTATCCGCTTCTCTCTCTTCTAATATCTTTAAAGTTACGTCTTCATTTACTTTAAATCCAAACATCCTTAACACCCCATTTACATTATTGTCACACAATTCTGTTAATTATCAACATAATAACACACGTTGTGGATAACTTACAATCAATCCTTAAACCTTGATATACATAGTTTTATCAAATTGTTAATTCAAAATTATCCACAACCTCTAAACTTATCCACGAAAAAAGCCCCTATCATTGATTCATCTTTCTTACAAAGTTTTAATCAACGATAGAGACCCTTTATTGATACTTAATTGGGAAATGTTCCTGGATTAAATCCACTTTCACATTTATCGAAAGGCCAATACCTAAACATCACTTTACCGACAATTTGCTTTTTATCAATCAGACCAACATCTTTATACCGGCTATCATTACTATTTTGTCTATTATCACCTAATACAAGATATTTATCTGCAGGTATTTTAGCCTTCCCATTCGCACCATTAAGCGATTTGGAATTAAAATCTTCTGTTAAATACTTACCATCTTTATACTTTTTATTTTCACTCAAATAGGATTCTTTAACTTTTTTATCATTAATATACAATTGATCTTTCTTATATTTAACCGTATCTCCTGGTTTACCAATCAATCGTTTTATATAATCGCTTTTAGAATTAGCATGAAAAATAATGACATCACCGGAATCAATATGATTCAATGTCTTAGATATTTTACTAACTATCACTTTATCTTTATCTTCAAAAGTAGGATGCATCGATTCTCCTGAAACAGTATAAGAAGTACCGATAAATACTGTGAGAATGATAGCGATAATAATACCTTTTGCTAATGCCACAATCCATTCGATCATTTCTTTTCCCATAGAAACTCCTTAACTACAAATGATTATTTATTGAACAACACCATTTTTAATTTTGACGTGTTGTCCTTTTTGAATTTTGTCGTATTGCTTTTTGGGTACAACTACAACACGTTTACCTTGTTTCGTATCAACTGTTACTGTGTATAATTTTTCATGGTCTTTCATTTGATGTTTCAACATGTTCATTTGATATTGAACATTATTTTTCTTTTCCTGACTGGCTTGAGATGCGGAAGAAAAGAGATACAAATATAACCAATTATTATAAAATGACGTCGACATAAATTGAGTTTGATATGCTGCACTTGAACTATAAGGACGTCTTGGACTTACTAAAGATTTGGTATTCGAGTTATTTTTATATTGTTTGCTTTGTGCTGACTTAGATTGACTCGATTTAGCTGCTTGTTGAGACGCTCGTTGACTTGATTGTTGAGCTGCTCGTGACGCATTAGCTGCACTTGAACGGCTCATAGATGAACTTGATGATGTGGATGAAGCACCTCTTGATGAAGCTGATGACGAACTAGATGATGAGCTACTAGAACTACTAGAGCTAGAACCACCTGAAGTACTTGCCGCATCTAATTGAGTAGACAAAGCAACTGTTGTGATAGTTACAAACGTAATGGTTATTAAACTAAATTTACATAATAAACGCTTCATAAACTCACCTCTATTTATTTAGATACTTCATCCTTAGACACTGCTTTACCTTCTGTTTCATCATCGCCGTACATCATATATGGTGGACGATAAACATGAATCTTTTTACCATCTTTAATCATATATGGTTTCTTATTGCCATCACTTAAGATATGTTCGTAAACATGATCTAAAGTTGTTTTTTCCAAATGGGATTTCCCTTTTCTATCTTTATATTTGATTTCAACATTTGGCGTATCTTCATCACCATCATTTAATACTTCGTAGTATTCGTATTCATATTTATCAGATTTTTTACTTTCTTTGGAAGGCTCTTTTTGTTCACCATTACCTCCACACGCAGTTAAAGTTAAACATAATAAACATGTGCTCAATAATAACAAAATCTTTTTCATGAACAGATACTCCTTTCAAATTATAAATATGTAAAACCCATTAATTATATGATTACATAACTTAATTAAATATTTCAATTACATTTACAAAAATTAAATGATTAATTCTAATTTTTTATACGTATTTTTGAATATTACAAATGATTCCCATCAACCACTTTAACCTTTCAAAGCTGTAAGTTTAGGGCGATGATTTGTAAGATTAGATAAAGGCTAGAATGACAGATCACTTCTAAAATAAAGATATAAGCAAATAAGGAGTGATAACATGTCAATCTTACAGGTCAATCAATTATCAAAAATTTATGGCAAGAAGAAGCAATATCAAGCACTTAAAGATATTAATTTTTCAGTTGAAAAGGGCGAATTTGTGGCCATTATGGGGCCATCAGGATCCGGTAAAACAACCCTTCTAAATGTCTTAAGTTCAATTGATACGATTTCGAGTGGTTTTGTGATTGTTGACGGTCACAATATAACTCAATTAAAAAATAAACAACTTGCACAATTTCGCAAGACGTCATTAGGCTTTATCTTTCAAGATTATAGTGTTCTACCAACGTTAACAGTTAAGGAAAATATTATGTTGCCTTTATCTGTTCAACAACATAGTAAGAAGGAAATGGAGCAACATTATAAAGAGGTTACTGATGCGTTAGGCATTTATGATTTAAGCCAAAAATATCCAAATGAAATATCTGGTGGTCAACAACAACGTACTGCAGCTGCACGTGCATTCGTACATCAACCTAAAATCATTTTCGCCGATGAACCTACTGGTGCGCTAGACTCTAAAAGTGCACAAGATTTATTAAATCGTCTTGAAGACATGAATCGAAAATTTCAATCCACTATCATAATGGTCACACATGATCCAGTCGCAGCTAGCTTTGCAAAGCGTGTCATTATGTTAAAAGATGGCAATATTCATTCTGAAATTAACCAAGGAGAAGATAGTAAACAAGCCTTTTATGAACGTATCATTCAACTTCAATCTTCTTTAGGTGGTGTGACTCATGTCATTTAATCAAATCACACTTAAAAATTTACGAATGAATATCAAACACTATGGTATTTATTTATTTTCATTGCTTTTAAGTATCATCTTGTATTTTAGCTTTACCACTTTGCAATTCACACACAGTATTAATAATAATAATGCTTTGGCAATTATTAAAAAAGGCGCCTCCGTGGGGTCAGTATTTCTATTTATCATTATCGTGATTTTCTTGATGTACGCGAATCATTTATTTATTAAAAGGCGTACACAAGAGTTTGCCTTATTTCAACTGATAGGTTTAACACGTAGTAATATTTTAAGAATGCTATGTATTGAACAACTAACAATATTTCTAATCACTGGTGTACTAGGTGTGATGATAGGCATATTTGGTTCTCAACTTTTATTGTATATCGCATCAAAATTAATGCATTTAACAATCAAATTGACTATTGGTTTCGAACCTATGGCTTTATCTTTAACATTATTGCTATTAATTATTGCATTTACACTTATCCTATTCCAAAGCTATATATTCTTAAAAAAGCGTAGTATTTTAGCTTTAATGAAAGACCGCCGTCAGACTGAGGCCACTAAAGTTAAAATTACCTTTTTAGAAGTAATTAGCGGATTGTTAGGTATTGCGATGATTGTTTTAGGTTATTACATGGCTACAGAAATGTTCGGTACATTTAAACAATTAACACTATCTATGACATCACCATTTATTATATTATTTCTAACTGTCGTAGGTGCTTATTTATTTTTCCGAAGCACTGTATCACTGATTTTTAAATCAATTAAACACTTTAAGCATGGCCATGTCTCTATCACTGATGTCGTATTCACCGCTTCAATTATGCATAGAATGAAGAAAAATGCGATGTCTCTAACTATTATTGCAGTTATTTCTGCTGTTACCGTTTCTGTACTTTGCTTCGCCACAATTACACAAGAAAATAGCAACAATACTTTTAAATCTATAGCACCTCAAGATTTTAACTTAACAACTGAAAAGCAAGCTCAATTATTAAAAAAACAATTGGAGAAAAATCATATCAACTATCACACCAAAACGTATGAATCCATTTCTCCTAAATCAGTAGAAGATAAGGTTTTGACATTAAAAAATGATAGTAAAAGTATGGCAATACACAATGTACTTGTACCAAACGACAATCTAAAGGGTACTGACGCAATTATTACAAATACGAAAAATACACCTGGTATTATGGAGGTTCATATTAATCAAACGGTAACTGTAAAAGGTAAGCAACAACAAACTTTTAAAGTGACTAAAGAGGATAAAAATAAAATACTGCCACTTGATCTCACATCTAATATGCCAGCCATTGAAGTCAGTCGTGCCGAATTTAATAAATTAAAGACGGCTGATATCACACACAATATATATGGCATTAGTCTTGACCATCATCAAGACATGAAACAAGCCACACACATTGCAAAATCAATTGATCCTAATATTCAATCGCAAAATGAAATTAAAAAGGACTTAGATGCGACAAATGGTATTTTAGTATTCGTGACATCATTCCTCGGTTTATCATTTTTAATTGCTGCGGGCTGTATTATTTATATTAAACAGATAGATGAGACTGAAAATGAAATTGATCATTTCCGTATATTAAATCGCATGGGCTTTACTCATCATGACATGTTAAAAGGGCTAACTTTAAAAATCATTTTTAACTTTGGCCTACCACTCATTATCGCATTATTACATGCTTTATTTGCTGCAATTGCTTTTATGAAATTAATGGGAAACGTGTCATACACTACCATCATTATCGTGATGATTGTGTACACTATTGTCTACTTTGCATTTGCGCTAATAGGATTCTTACATTCTAGTCGAGTTATTAAAAAAGCAATTTAGTCATTATTTAAATAAAAAGTATAAGGAGAGATTTATAATGAAATTTAAAGATTTAATTAAACAGTCATACGAGGATTTGAAAAACTTAAACGTCAATGTATTCAACGTCATTATGTTAACGTTAATCGTTATAGTATTAAGTAGCGCTTTAACACCGATAGCCGGTATCCCAATTGGATTACTAGGTGGCGCCTATGTCTTAAAACGTCGTGACGAAAAGCAATAAATACAGTAGAACAGTGTGTGCTCAATATTGAGCACACACTGTTTTTTAATGTTTTATACCATCAATTTCTTCAATTCTAATTAAATTATTGATAATTCCTAAATAAAATTGACTTAATTCTTCACCTATACGTTTATAATCTGTTGCATCTAATCCGACAAAATCTAAATGATCCCAACCGTTCATCACTGGTTTGACTTGCCAAATACCTTTATCTGTAGATGGAGAAGTCATCCCTACCGTCTTAGCGGCTTGATTTGTAGGAAATAATGAAGACGACACTGGCACAATACCATCATTTTTCCTTACATTTACATTATCATCTCTACCTATTAACCTACTTGTTAAATCAAATAAGAAAAATTGTCTAATATTAGGATTCTCATTACCTAGTGGTCCTGTATGTGTATCTAGTCCCGTATAAGATGTATAAACAATATTAGGATTAAGTGATGTCATCTGATTTAGTTTCTCAGAACCTTCAGTCGTCAAATCATAGACTGCACTATCTTGAGTCTTCCAAATCTTACTATTTGCAACTCGTTTCACATAATCAATGTAACTTTCATCTGGACGTTGTTTGAATCCCCATTGTGAAAATCCGAGATCAATATGAGAATATTTATTTCCACTTAAACGTCCTATTCTATTAAATACACCTTTTACAAAATCAGTATTCCCAAGTTTATCTGCAGCTGGTGTGCCATTATGTGGTGTCGCTAAAGTTGTGATTGATGAAATCATATTATCTTTCCCACCTGTAAATAATGGAGAAATCTCACCACCATGTGCTTTTTGATAATCTATTTCTTCCTGATTACCATGTCTTAAAAAATGCTCAAGCAGACGTATCGTTTGACCGCCCATACTGTGACCTATTAAGTGAAGCTTTTTACCTGGCTCCCAATCTGGCATAATCCCTTGATAAACTTTACCGTATCTATCATGACCCGTTTTAGCAGCATGTGCTGCACCATAATCTACTTTTCCACCTTTAATATAATGATACAGTTCTACAGCGCGGTCATAGTTACTACTAAAAGCACCGACACTCGCTTCATGCACGTCATAACCTAGCTTCTCTAATCGTTTCTTAACTGGGAATTTTGTACCGCCCCAATAATTAGGATACAAAGCTGGTGCATTGTCACCCACTAATCCTAAAAATCCATGCACTAGTACTACTGGATATTTATTTTTATATTGATTACTTTTGACAGTAGCTTCATCTGTATTTTTAGGTTTAATATTCTGATTTGTAGTTTGCTGTTGTGTTGGGTTAGTAGAAATATTTGTGTTAACTTTTTGACCTGGAGTTGAATGGGATTGGGTCTTTAATGAATGCGGTTTATGTTGTTGGCTGTGTGACTTTACAGAAGTTGTGTTGTCTTTGCTTTTATTGTTACTTTGCTGCTTGGTATCTGTTTGCTCAATTGGCTGGTTATCTAATTTTTCTTTTACATCATTTCGAGATTGTAATTGTTGGTTATCGTTTTGTGGTTTAACATCTAGACGTTGCTTTTGTTGTTTATTATTTGATGAATCAGGGTTTTCTTTTTGGTTTAATTGCGAATTGTTAGATTGTTTATTATCAACCTTCTTGTTTTTATCTTGATACTGATCTTGAATACGCTTATGATTATCTACTTTTTCAATTTTTTCTGGTTCGGTATTAGGTATTTTGTCATCACTAGGTTGCTGTTTGTTATGACTTTGCTGATTATTAATGGAGGGCTCTTTTGAAGAGTGATTAGGCGTCTGATTAGAAGCAGGTTGTTCCTGTTTTTCAACTTGTTCTGCTTGTGTTGATTTTGGCATTTTCTTATTGTCTTCTTTTGAGGATTGTTGCTCATTTTGTTGAGAATAAGACTGCGCGCCGTCTACTTTATTAATATTTTTGTCGATTTCCGATTCTTTTGAAGACACATTAGCTTCTTGATCGGAAGGTTTGGATTGAGTATAAACTGATTCTTGTGATAAGTGGGAGGATTGTTGCTCAGCAGCTTGAACGTCATGTTCTGAAATAAAAAATGTAATACCAGCTACAATTGATACAACACCTATTGTAAATTTTCGAATACTAAACTGTCTTTTCGGATTATTATTTTTCAAAAAAATCACCTCTATAAGTATTCCCCTCACTTATAGATTCAAAAAAATAACTGTTAATTAATTTTATCATATAATCTTTAATTGTTTTTAATCTTTTATTTGTATTTTAGTAAAGTTTTTTATTGATTTTATACTATATAGATTGATAAATTAGATAACTAATGGTTATGTTTGTTATATTGGAAATATCTTTCTAATTTAAGGAGTTCCTTTCATGGATCAATATCAAGAGTTATTCAATAATTCAAGTGGTTTTATCTTTATACTTTTTCTCTTCTATTTAATAGCAAGTTTATTTTTCTTTACCTTAACTGTATTTATTGGATTGAAACCAGTATCATTTAAAGAAAAAATCTTAACAATCGTTATTTTAACTACTGTATTGACCCTTACTTTAACAGGTCTTTCATATGTCATTATTAGTTAATAAAAAGGGGCACCGATATGATGGTGTCCCTTTATTTGAATATTTTAAATGGCATCAATCTTAATAAAATTTTACCATTATGATTATGATTGTCTGTTAGTACTTTTACTATGGATTGTGCGCCTTCATTTACTGAACGCATTAAAAATCCTTTTTGATGATTATTCAAGTCTGTCGTAATACCTCCAGGCATGACACCAAATATTTCAACCGGTATTTTATTTTTCTTAAAATGTCTACCGAATAATTTAATCATCGAATTTAATGGAGATTTAGTTGCAATATAACTAAATGGATGGAAAAAGCTATTAGGATTCAAAGGTATCGTTAAATTTAATATTCTGCCGTGATTTTTAGCTAAAATAGGTGTAAATGTCTTAATCATTTCGAAATTACCAAAGAAATTGACCTCTGCCAGTTCCCTTAATTCATCAAGTTCAACATCCAGTGGTGATGCGTTCATATTGCCTGAAATACCCGCATTATTAATCAATGCTTTCAAATCAGAATGTTGTGTTGCTATATAATCAGCAGCTGCATGTATGGTATCAATATTATTTAAATCAATTTGTATCCATTCAGCTGTTATACCTTTATTTTCGAGTGTCTTAACGGCAGCACGACCTCTTTCTTCATTACGTGCACCTAATAATATCGTCCATCCTTTTTCACCTAGTTGTTTTGCCGTTTCAAAACCAATTCCCTTATTTGCGCCAGTTATTAATACTTTTTGTCTCATATATATACTCCTATTAATCTGTCTTATTGTTAATCCCACTATACAATATTGATACTTTTAAATCACATTATTTCCTTTTATTCATAAAATTTCAATTGTTGATTAAAATAATTAATTGAAATAAATCAATTTATTAGGTTCTCTCATTAGTAATTGCTAAAATGCTAAAAAAGGAGGTAATAATTATGGAAGATAAAAGACTATTTTATAACCAACCTGGTGTTGTTATTAAAATGAAAGCTAAGGAAGGTAGAGGTCAAGAATTGTTCGATTTATGTTTAAAAGCTAAACATTTAGAAGAATTGGGCATCGATGATCCTACTGATTGGGTTTTATGTCGTTCAGATGAAGATAGTGATGTTTTATTAGCCTTTGAATTTTTCAGAAGTGATGAAGCTAAAGACAATCACTACTCTAAACCTAGTACTGAAGACGAAACAAATGAGATTATGGAATTATTAGCAGATATTCCTCAACGTATAGACACACACATTGTATATTCTAGCGAAACTGAAAAATAACTCATTTTAACAATAAAATTTTCTAACTGACATAAAGAAGGTGATTTCTATGGATTTAATATAGAAGTCACCTTTTCTGTCTAATATTCTCTGTTTATAGTAATATCAATAAATTAATCTCATCATTTTTCAGATAAAGTATAAACTATCAATACACTCGATACGTTTGCCCTGTTTGTGCACCTTCTACACTTTTAACAAATGCATTAGCTACTTTATCGGCAGGTACTGCTGTGAAACCTTTAAAGAATTCTCCATACTTATCTAATGCTTCTTCAACTACATTAGGACTAACATTATTAATTCTTAAACCATGTTTTAATTCTACAGCAGCTGAAGTCACAAAACCTGCGATACCGCCATTAGCCATTGCTGCTGAAGATCCTAGTTTTATAGGATCGTCCATCATAATACCTGATGTTAACGTAAAACTGCCATTTTCATTTAAATAATGTTGACCAATTAATACTAAATTGATTTGGCCCAATAACTTACCTTGAATCGCTACATTATTTTCTTCTAAGCTAATCTCAGACAACGCTTTGAATGTAGCGCCGCCTGTTGCACTGACAACTGCATCAATATTATCAATATTTTTATACATTTTTTCGATTTGTTCTGGAGACGTAATATCCAACTGATAGTCACCAGATTGACTTCCTACTTCAATCACTTCATGATGATTTTCTTTTAGTTTTTCTGCTACTTTACTACCAATCGTTCCACTTGCACCAATAACAATAACCTTCATGATATACCTCCAGGAATTTTAAGCGTTTACAAAAAGCCTATCATATACAAAATACAATTAAAGTAAGATGCTCAATTCCGTGAATGATAAAAGTCAGTACATACGCATACACTTAACATTAAATCGGCTACTAACATGTTAAAAAGCCATCAAATGGCTTTAACTAATACCATTTGATGGCCTATATCATTCAAAATTCTATTTTTTTATAACATTTATGATTTAAAATCCAATACCACTGTGCGTAATATTTATATTTGTCACTTTATTATTTTTTTATACTAAATATCACGCCGGGTCCTTGATTTGTTGGTTTATAACTTAATACTGATTTCTCCTTAGCTGACGTTTGATAAGGATCCATTCTTATTAAAGTATTACCATATGATTTTTTTATATCTGAATATGATAAATTATCTTTTACATTAATAGAAACACCAGATGCACTTTTTCCTGACTTTGTTACCCCAGAAAACGTTTGATCATAAATATTCACTTCTCCATTACCTTTTTCTTACCTTTAAAAGTAACGTTATTTGTCTTAACTGCTTCCTTAAATTGAATAGATAATACAAAACTAGTATCATTGCCTGCATAACCATGATAATTATAATATGGTTACGTGGTTGCATGAGCCTAATGATGTAAAGATTCTTCAACTCCAACGCCTAAACCTAAAGTCACCCCAACTGCTAAAGTACCTGTTAACAAACGCTTTGATAAAGTATTCATTATTAACATTACTTTAATAGTTAAATGTCTTTTTAAAGTAATATTACAAAAATGATAATGTATAAGTATTTTTTATTTCATTACCTTATTGTTTAATATTATTTGAACATTATATAAAAATATCCTACTAAAATGGCTATTCCAATAATACTATTATGAATCATATGAACCATCATACTATCTTTGATATTACCTCTACGTGAGTAGGCAAGATAAAACACCATACCCATTGATGTATACATAATAAATGAAATAATATTATTAATACCGTGTTGTGAACCAAAAACGATTGAAGAAATAATGAACGGTAACCAAAATGAGGTCTTTTTAAATAAAGTCTCTTTGAATATACCTCGATATATAAGTTCTTCAAGATATGGTGCAATAAAACTGATGGTAATTACAAAAATGATAAAAGGAAATACTTGTGCAAGTTGGCTTGCATTTGTTGCTTGTTGATTCATATCACCAAACAATAGCTTATCGTTACTTGTTTGAGCAGACCCTGTGACTTTGTATAAAAGGAACAAAAATGCATAGACAATAATACGAAGTAAGACTGCCCACCCTATATTAATACCAATATCTTTCGTCGTAAATTTGTCCGTATGTTCATAAGTATGCCGTCTATAGTACCGTCTAATTAACCAAACCACTACTGATACTACAATGAGATATAAGACGGTGGACATTGTAGCTTTCAAAGTGTCCATTTTAACCGATAAATTTGTAATCGTAAGTATGATAATAATAGGTAATTGCGCTAGAATCATCCAACCTATAAAAATGAGGATATTTAATGCTATATTTCCTTTCGGTAAAACATCGCTTTGATTTTTTGATAAATCTTCATTCTGATTTTCCTTATGTTGTTCATTCATTTCATCATGATTAGTCATATTAAATACCACCTTTTTTCATCATATTATTCATTTAACAATCGGAAAACTTTATACAATAATGGGTGGATAGGCTTAATGAAATCTCCAATTAATTCTTCAATGTGGGTTCCGAATCCTTTTTTAAACTGTTGTACGCCTAAATCATCTGCTGTCTTGCTAAAATCTCCAGTAATACCATAAAAATTATATTTAGGAATCTCATGTTTTATAGCAAACTTAATCATATGCCATTGCAAAGCATACGCACCTTTATATTGATAGTAATGTGGATTTGAACCACTGGATAAATAATAAACTTCATCTTTTGTAGCTATATATAAGGCTGCTGCTAAATCAATTACATGTCCATCTGTTTGAATGATGTCTTGTGTTTCTGTAATTTTCTTTTCGTTACTATTCCATTGCTGTTCTAACTGTTTTAACTTGTTCTTACTCTTTTTAGAATTAGGATGCCCACTTAACTTATCTCTTGTGTTTTCTATATCTTTAGCTATTTCAGATGATTTTTTAATTAATTGATTTTTATAATCATCTAAATTAATATATGAAAGCTTAATCATTGCCTCATTCGGATACATTAACAGTACTTCTTTAAAAAATTGATATGGATTTGCCCTATATTTAAAATGATGTCGTTCTTCAGCCATTTTAAATAATTGATAAAAGCGATCAATTTCTGATATGTCTAACGTTATTGTCTTAACACCCATTTCAATCGCATGTTGAACATGACGCCTGGTTTTATATTCCATATTTTTTAAGACATCTTCTTCTTTTTGTCCTTCCATATCTAGTACAGATAGCCATCTAATTTGACTCTTTTGAGAATAGCCAATCGTTAAACCTTGGTGCTGATAACCTAACTGATGTAATGTATGAATTAATTCTTTATTATTAATCGGTGTCACAATATCTCCTGCAGTATTCCGAACATTTTCTAAAATATACGGATCTATAGAAGCAAATAGTGCTCTTTTTTTTGTAGATATGTTGTTAAGCCTTTAAAGAAGCATTTTACTAATTCAAGATGATTAAAATCTAATATCGGGCCTTTTTGAGAATAAAAATACTTAAAAAATTTTAACGCTCTAGATTCCGTTAATAAACAAGCTGCTATGACATCATTTTCATTATTTTTGACACCAACTAAGTGTGCTTCTTCGCCATTTGTTTTTCTATATTTATATTGATCAATACATTGAGTAAAATGGACCTTATTATTTTGAATAAAATTGTCATATTCTGTCTCTGTTAGTTGCGTAAAATACATAATTTAATCCCCTTATTCACTTTATATAAAATAAACGGCTGATGACCTGTCTCACCAACCGTTTGCGATTACTCAATTTTTCTCAACTTTGCTATAACTAGGCTAGTAAAATTGTAAAAAATGAATTCCATATAAAATTTTTATCTTATCACTTAACTTTTTCCGTTATGGATACCGACTTCAGTAATATAACCATTATTCTCTAAAAAGCGTAATTGTTTTTCATTAAATTGATATAAATATTCATTTCCATGGGCTGTTCCAGATGGCTTATTTAAGGGCTTACCATAAGTTTTCACTAATTCAGCTTTAGAAACTATACCCGGTTTTAATTGGAACCACACACCATCCGCTTTGCCTTTGCTAGGTAAATAAAATTGTTGATCAAATTTTTCAATTGTATCATTATCATTGCCTTTACTATTTTCAGTTATTTTATATCCATTAATAGTTAAATTGTCATTTTTAATGGCATTAATAAAATTTTTATCTAAAATAAAATCACTTTGTGATGATGTATAACCATGATAATTATAATATGGTTGCGTAGCCGCATGAGCTTCATGATGTGAAAGATCCTCAACGCCAACACCCAAAGCCACTCCAACTGCTAAAGTACCTGTTAACAAACGCTTTGATAAAGTATTCATTATTAACACTCCTTTAATAGTTAAATGTCTTTCTAAAGTAATATTACAATATATTACAGAATATTACAAATTATTACAAAATTTATTATTTGCATAATCTTGTTTATTCTAAAGTCGGTTTAAATCTCATTATTATAAACAGAGGAATGACATTTTATTCATAAAAATAAATAGTCATAAAATGAGAGTATTCCGTTTAGTTATTTTTATATAATTACATGTTAAAATTTTAAGACGCTCAAAAATATAATAAGTGTAATGAACCTAATAACCAATCATTATGTGAACGAGAATCATTTTGATATAGGACTATTTCAAAATATTAATAAAACATTGATACATAGACCTATGTTGAAATTAATCAATGAGGTGATATGTGATACATAAATATAAAAGTTTCTATCTTCTTTGTTTAATTATTACTTTTATCATTTTTGCTACTTTGCCAATATTAGTTGGGCATAATCAGCTTTTTACACCTTTTTTGTTATTATTCCAATGGTATTTTTAGGTGTTTTTCTTTTCTCTTCTCAGTAAAAATATCAATAAATATTTTCTTAATTTAAATCGACTAATAATAAATAAAGCAAAACTCTCAATTTATATTTTTTACTTTTGCACATTTTCCAGTGTCTTTTTAGGATAAAAATGCTTAATTACTTTAACATCTTGAGACGTTTTAATTTTACTAACAAGTTTAGGTAAAACAAACCATCCAAGAATAAATGAAAAAAGCCAAAGTCCTAAACAAATAGCATTTCGAATCTGAGTATAAAAAATAATTTGTAATGAGGCTTCTTTTTGAGCTTCAAATTTTTTAGAATCATTTCTATAGTGTCTAGATAATTCATACATATTTCCATTATTTTTAGATGTAATACGAATATATTTGTCCATCGGAGTGTAATCATATTTTTCTTTAATAGATTTAGCGCTACTAAGGAACGATTTAGTCATTCCTTCACTCGTTGGAAAAATTTTATTTAAAGTTTCTATATTCATTGCCCACATTTTTACCCACGGATAAAAACGCACATTTAACACAATTAATATTATAACTATTGGAAATTGAAATATTATAAATAAAACAGTTTGCGAAATAATATAACTCAACTCTAAACCACTACTAAATAAATGATGAATTGGCACTACCAAAAATGTAAAAAAGAAAAGAGAGCCAACAATCATACTCATTGGTTTCATATATGCTTTGTATACTAAACAATCAGCCTTTTCTAGGGTCCCCATTTCATCAAAACTAATTCCATTTATCAATTCTTCACTAGTTACATATTCTTTACCAGTCAATATACATAATAAACGTTTCACTCTTTGACGAGACTTACCAATATTCAAAATCAAATTAATACCTATAGGAAAAATTATGAAAGCGAAAATTAGTGCTATAATACCACCAATTAAATGAGACTTATCTCTATAAACTTCTCCAGATATACTTTCAGAACCAATGATATAAAATAAGAATGAAATAAGGGCGTAAAAAAGTGAAAAACCTATAAAAATAAATTTAAGAATAATAGAAATTATTTTTTTCATACAACTATCTCCTTCAATAAATGGTCGGCATAACGTGAGCTATTATGCCGACCATTAGTCTATATATACTTAGTATGAACTCTTCTTAATAAAAGTCCATATATGAACAATTATAAAAATCTTATCAAATTATTAAAAACTAAATAAATAATAACAAATTAAGTACTAATAAACAATATTTTTAGTTGTAATATTTTTAATTATATAGGTATATAATAATGGAATGTTATATATCTTAGAGTAAAGTAAAATGGTTATTTCAATAGTTATTTTAATACAACATCTATTTACTTTTTGCAATTTCATAGAATTATATTCGAAATAATGTTTAAGTAATTTAAATAAGTTACTTAATGGTTTTGAAATATTTAATGATTACTTACTTAATCTAATAAAAAATAGCAACATACAATATCAAATGAAATATTATTCTTATATTTAAATAATCAATTTAAAAAATCAATTAATTGCAGGATAATAGAAAAAATAATATTAAAGGAGAATAACAATGCTATCAACCATCATATGTTGGATTGTTGTAATTATAATGTTTTATATCTTTTATAGAATGTTAAAAAGTAAAATTAAAAAGATGTTTGGATTAGAAGATACAAATACACTCTCATATCAAGAAGGTCAAAGCTATCAAGAAGCACCATCTATTGATGGTACTGAGGCTGTTGATAAAATGATTATACACGCATTAAAATATCATGAAACATTAGCTTTTGAAGAACAACGTCTGAAAACATCTACAAGGTATGGAGCAATCAATATCTATGACAGAATCAACAGTCTAATTCAAAATTCAAGTCGTATTGCCGACGAATTGAAACGTAATGAGAGTGAATTAGTACCAGGAAATTCAAACTCAAGTATTGAAGGATTTGAAGTGACAATGTCAAATTATGATATCAAAATCAACTTAATAGGCTGGGCAGTAGATATGAGTTTAAGTCATTTACAATCATTATCATCAGTTAATGATTTGATAGGTGAAATTGATAATGGTTTAATTTTAAGTCACGATGCATTTAGAACATATTAGATCAAACCACAAATAAAGTTCAACAGTGTTGAATTACAAATATATGAATATATAATCCCATATTGTACTAAAAAATGATAATTGTGACCTTTTAAACTATAGGATTGTAATATTAATACACTTAAACATTAATATAATAAAATATATAATTGCACCTCAAAAGGTTGACTAACAAATATAGCCTATTTCAGCATTGATATGATTTAAATATGGGATGACCTATGTTTAGAATTTTGTCCAAATGAATTGTATAAAATAATGCAAATAAGTTCTATTATAGAAATTTCAAAAATCTGTTTTAAGGATTGGACAGAAAATAAATTGTATTATAGAAAAATAGCAACCTATTTTATTCTTGTCAATCCTGTTATATTAACTTAGGGGTAGTGACAGTGTGAATTTCATGAGGAAGGTACTTTCAATTTATAACCAAATAAGATGTCTTTCTAAAATGAATATGGAATATACAAAAGTTAAACAAAATAATCATTTACCTTTAAATAGAAGCTGAATAGGAAAATTAAGAACGACTTAGAAATGAAAATGAGATGTTAAAGTCAGATATTGTTTTATCAAAATCTTCAAAACTTGAATCAAGCATACGTAAATATTAAAATTAATTAAACATGTATTATTGTCTATTACTCATAAATGTTTTTGAGTTTATATACTTAATTGGAGAACTTCTGACAAATAAAATTGTATAAATATCTT
>NZ_JBXVVK010000017.1:0-23501 GCF_057219715.1 Staphylococcus sp. 510
ACCTTATCAACTCGAAAGTCAATAACTTTTTTAAATTAATTTTTGAAGTGATTTGTGTTTGTTTTCGCTTTGTTTCGCTCAACAAATATATACTATACAGACATTCAAAACTTTTAACAACAGTAAAATTTACACTTTCTTTCCTGTGTAAATCTCTTGGTGTGCCTGATTTCGTATAATATAATAAACGTTATTATAAAAGTTCGTTTTTTGGATGAAATTTATTGATTTACATCGTAATTCACTTCTAAAATCTCACTATATACAAACTTTAACTTTTTTTACATTTTATTAACAAAATTAAAAAACACTGACACGTTACGCATCAGTGTTTTTAACTACATTTCAGTTCTACCAGCTATCGCTTTAGATAATGTTACTTCATCTGCATATTCTAAATCTCCGCCTACAGATAATCCTTGTGCTAGACGAGTTACTTTAATGCCTATTGGTTTAACAAGACGGGAAATATACATTGCTGTTGATTCGCCTTCAAGATTTGGATTCATAGCGAGTATTAACTCTTTAACTTCATCATTTTTCAAGCGTTCAACCAATGCTGGTATATTTATGTCCTCAGGGCCTATACCATCCATAGGTGATATCGAGCCATGTAGAACATGATACAAGCCTTTAAACTCTCTCATTTTTTCCATTGCTATGACATCTTTATCATCTTCAACAACACAAATAACTGAGCGATCTCTTTGTTTATCTTCACAAATATAACAAGGATCTTTTTCAGTTATATGTCCACACACACTACAATAGGTAAGTTCACGCTTTACATCTACGAGCGCTTTCGCAAATTGAACGACGTCATCTTCTTTCATATCTAATGTGTGAAATGCCAGACGTTGAGCGGTCTTAGGACCAATGCCTGGCAATTTCATAAAACTATCTATAAGTTTGGATATGGGTTCTGGATAATGCATCTTATCACATTCCAGGGATATTTAAGCCTTGAGTATGTTTACCTAAGCGTTCTTGTGTTAACTTATCAGCTTTGTTCATCGCTTCATTAGTAGCTGCTAATACTAAGTCTTGTAACATTTCAACGTCATCTGGATCTACTGCATCTTCTTTGATTTGTACATCTACTACTTCTTTGTGTCCAGTAACAGTTACAGTAACCATGCCGCCACCAGCTGTACCTTCAACACGTTCATCTTTTAATTTTTCCTGTTCTTGTTCCATTTTCTTTTGCATTTTTTGCATTTGTTTCATCATTTGTTGCATATTTCCGCCACCGCGCATAATCTATTTCCTCCTTGTAATTCCTTGAATTCTTTAAATAATAACTTTGTTTATATTATACATACGAATATTAGCCTTGTCATGTGTAGCTAATCATCTATCATATGTACTGTTTCTTCTCCAAATAAATCTTTCGCCTTTTGTGCTACATCTTCTTGTTCTGGCTCAGTTTCTATTTTTTCCGCTTCATTATGTTGATCCTGTTTTCTGTTTTGAAGATATTCTGCTCTTACACGTAACCATTGATCTGAGGGAACACCCACTACTTTGACAGTTTTATTAACGATATTACAGACTACACTTTCTATATTGTTACGCTTTTCATCGTCTTTATTAACAATTTCACAGTGAATCTCTTCTTCAAATTTCACTAACACATGATCTTCGCTTGCTGCTACTGGTTCTGAATTTTGAAGTAAACTTACTAAGGACTTTTTATCATTGTTTTTAGCATGATCAATAACTTCTTGCCAATGATCTTTGAGTAGTTTGATATCATCTTTATTGGCTTTATCTAACACTTTAGCAATTTGTTGCATAGAAAAAGCATTTTTTGAGCGTTGTTGACTTCTAACTGGCTTTTTCGGCGATTGCGTCTGTCCTGATGCCGATACACCTTGCGATTTTAATACTTTCAATTCCTGCTCTAATTGTTCCATACGTTGTAATAAAACGTCATTATTAGGTTCTGTAGCAACTTGTGTTGTAGCAACATTTTGCACTGTTTCTGGTTTAGCTTTAATCATTTCAGCTAATTTTACCAACAGTACTTCGAAATGCACGCTTTGATTCACACTAAAACGTATAGATACTAATGTGTCATTGATAATATCAATCATGCGATATAAGGTATCCAAGTCAAAATGAAGAAGTGCGTCATATTCGACTTCTTGGTTCGATGTTTTATTCATAATTGTATCTCTGACGAAATAAATCATATCATTTATTAAACGATTGACTTCTTTTCCTTCGGTAACAAATTGATGATACCTCGTAAATGATGCCTTAACATCGCCTTTAACCACATCTTTAAATAATTCATTTAACGATGCTTCATCCACACTACCTGTAACATTTAACGCGTCTTGTAATGTTAAATGTTCATCTCCAAAAGCAATGGCTTGGTCCATAATACTTAACGCATCTCGCATACCACCTTCAGAGGCCTTAGCAATAAATTCTAGCGCCTCATCATCGTAAGGTAATGACTGTGAATCAGCCACGTATTTCAAACGTTCGACAATTTGTTCTAAACTGATAGCTTTAAAATCAAATCTTTGCGCTCTTGAAATAATAGTTGGTGGGATTTTGTGAGGTTCAGTCGTAGCTAATATGAAAATTGCGTGTGCAGGTGGTTCTTCTAATGTTTTTAATAACGCATTAAAAGCACCTGTCGTTAACATATGAACTTCATCAATAATATAAACCTTGTATTCGGATTCACTTGGTGCGTATTTAACTTTATCTCTAATATTTCTAATCTCATCAACACCATTGTTACTCGCAGCATCTATTTCAATCACATCAGAATTAGTGCCTTGAGTGATACCTTTACAAATTGCACACTCATTACATGGTTCCCCGTCTGTACTATTTGTACAATTAATAGCTTTAGCAAACACCTTAGCAATACTTGTTTTTCCTGTCCCTCTAGGGCCGCTAAATATATAGGCATGGGATTGTTTCCCTTTAGATATCGCATTTCGTAAAGTTTTAGTTACGTGCTCTTGTCCGACGACGTCATCAAAACTTTGAGGACGATACATACGATATAACGCTTGATAATTCACCTTAGCACCTCCGTTTGCAATTACTCTCTATTATATCATTTGTGCTAGCCTGTTCATCAATAAAAATTCTTTAACGCATAATACTTGGATATTTTACTTGTCCAATTGGTTGGTCTGTTAAATTATCCCATAGAAACTTCACTAATAAAGGCTGCGTGACATCTTCATCCTTAGAATATAAATTATAGTCATTTGCTAATTGATAGCCTAATTGAGTAAAGTATGATGTTTCTCGATCAACTACAATAGTAGTGTACCCTTCTGACTTCGCACGTTCTTCACCAGCTTGGACTAGTGCTTTACCTAATCCTTGATTTCTTAATTCCTTTTTTACTGATAGTGACGCGACAGTCAAAGCGGTATATGTTTTCTCTTCTGAAATCACTCTGACTTCGACAAGCATGATATGTCCAATCACTTCATTTTGTTCGTTCTTCGCTATTACTTCTAACTCATAATTATAGTCATCTGACTTTCTTAATGTTTTAACAAGCGCTTTTTCCTGCCAACTTGCTTCCGGTTGTTCATCGTAATTTGCTTCAATACTATTTAATGATTCTTCATAATCCACTTCTGTTAAGGTACTCAAATAGATTTGCATCTTTACACCACCATTTACGTCATTAGCTATTTCGTTTGTTTTATCGTTATAACTTTATCAAATTATGTCACATTTATCTATTTATATAAAAAGAGAGCGACTCATCATACAAGTCGCTCAAATCTATATTCGATATTATTATTTATAAATTTAAAAACCGTGCACCTTTGAATCGAACGTATATCACAAACGTTACCGAAGTCGTTAGCTAAATCTCGGCTACCCTACGGCACATATGAGAGTCCACTTAATGCTGCTTCCGTCAGGACCTGACATGATTCATGGGTTCATATTGCATAGGACCGAAATCTTCAAACACTACGTGCTTCGGGCAGACTTCACAAAAATACGCCCTCAACAAAGGAATTAAGTCTCGCATAAAGCGGATTTCGAGTACAGGGAACCACTACCTCCCCACCTAGCACGGTAAGATTTATAATACTATAATTACTATTATGTTTGCAAGCTTAAAATCTTACAACTATAAATATCTATCATAAATTCGTTCAGCTTCGACTCTATTGCAATAAATTTTCTCGACGTCTTGAAAACTCCTTAAATTTAAATTCAGTCGCAAGATGTTTAGATATATTATATTGAAACTGTGTCGTATCCTTTAAATATACTGTACTTCGCACTGTCGCTGTATAAGGAGGGTTAATATCGCCAAACATCTCATAGTCTAATCTTGAAAATGGTTCAATAGTAATAGATTTACTTGAGTAACTGATATCTAGCTCTAAATCATTTTCTAAATAGTTATATATAGATTGTTTCGCAACGCTATTAGGAATAGATGTAACTACAGATTCCAAGAAAAAATCTTCATCTAAGATTTTCACCTTGTCTTGAATTGAACGTGCGCGAATAACATGAAGCAATATATCATCATTTTTTAATCCTAATGCTAACCTTACTCTTTCATAATCGCCTGCTTTAACTTCTTCGTTAACAATAAGTTCAGTATGGTGTTTCAAGCCTAATTGATCTTGTACTTCTTTGAAACTAATCAACTCTGAAAACGGAAATTCAGTGATTCCTTGGTATATAACAACAGACCCTTTTCCTCTAATCTTTTGAATCATGCCATCATTCGCTAACAGCTCCAGCGCTTTACGAACCGTTTCTCTAGACGTCCCATAATTAGATACCAATTCATTCTCTGACGGTATTTGATCACCATATTGGTATTGTTCTGATAAAATCTGATTTTTTAACTGTTCATAAATAGTAATGAATTTCTTTTGAGTCATGTTGAGATCCTCTTTTTACATAAAATTACTTCGCCGTTTCAACCACAATTGCACCAAAGCCTGACATTTGACGTTGCTCTAATATTCCATTTTGAATAATTACATCACCTGAGACATCTAAATCTTCAGGTAATAATACAGGTTCTTTAGAGAAATTAGCAATAACCAACCAAGTTTGATTGCGATAATGACGACGATATACAAATAATTGTTCGTGTTCCATATACATCGGTTCAATATTACCATAAGTTATTATATCGTGATGATGTCTTAATGAAATCAATGTTTTATATGTGTGTAAAATAGACTCAGAATCTTTCATTGCTTGTTCCACATTAATATGGTGATAGTTCTGAGGAATAGAAATCCAAGGTTCTCCAGTTGTAAAACCTGCATGATTTGTTGCATTCCATTGCATTGGCGTACGAGAGTTGTCACGTGATTTTTGATCTAATATTTCTAAAATTTCTTGCTCGTTGTATCCCTGATTTTTCAAATAATCATAAGCATTTAATGATTCTACATCTCTATAAGCATCTATTGAATTGAAATGAGGGTTGGTCATACCAATTTCTTCGCCTTGATAAATATATGGTGTCCCTTGTAGCATGTGTAGTGAGATGGCTAATGTTTTAGCGCTTGCTTGACGTAAAGATTCAGAACTATCATCCCCGAAGCGTGAAACTACACGTGGTTGGTCGTGATTACACCAGAATATCGCATTCCAGCCACCACCTTCATATATACCTAATTGCCAATCCATCAATATTTTTTTAAGTTGTTGAAAATCCATACTACCCTTAGCCCATTTTTCACCGTCAGGATAATCTACTTTTAAATGATGGAAATTAAATACACTACTCAATTCTTTTCTTTCTGGATTAGAATATTTAATACAGTGATCAATGGTAGTAGACGACATTTCACCGACAGTCATCATATTCTTATTACCAAATGTATGTTGATTTAATTCATGTAAATACTCATGCACTTTGGGTCCATCCGTATAAAACTCTTTTCCGATTTTGTCAGAATCCTTAAATTCACCTTTGGAAATAAGATTGATCACATCAAACCGGAAACCATCCACACCAAAATCAATCCAATAATTGACAATTTGATAAAGGGCTTGTCTAACTTCTGGATTATCCCAATTTAAATCTGCTTGAGTAACATCAAATAAGTGTAAATAATAGTCATCACTTTTTTCATCATATTGCCATGCATTACCTCCGAATTTGGATTCCCAATTTGTGGGCGGTCCATCCTCTGAATGTCTAAAGAAATAATAGTCTCGATAAGGACTATCTTTAGATTGAATGGCTTCCCTAAACCATTGATGTTCTGTTGATGTATGGTTAATCACAATATCCATCATTACTTTAATATCTCGTCGATGAGCTTCTTTCACTAAAACTTTAAAATCTTCTAAAGTACCAAATTGTTCATTAATAGTAAGATAATTACTAATATCATACCCATTATCGTTCATAGGCGATTCATAAATTGGCGTTAACCATATGTAATCTACGCCTAGAAAATGTAAATAATCTAGTTTCTCAATAATACCTTTTAAATCACCCTCACCATTGCCTGTCGTATCATTAAATGATTTGGGATATATTTGATAAACAACTGATTTTCTCCAGTCTTGTTCACTCATTGTTAAACCACCTTTATGTATTATATGAAAATAAAAAGCGCTCAGAGGTTTAATCAACTTGAACGCTTTACTTTTTTATGAATTAGATGTGTCGACCATCTTTTTAGCTTTTTGATTACTAAATCTTGAAAATACTATTGTTAACACAGCAGGAACAACTGTCGCAATTAATGTAGCTGGAAGATAGATCCACCAAAATTCACTTTTGATTGAGATAAATGCAGGCCAACCACCTACACCAACACTACCTAATACTTTGTGAGCACCAATGAAAGCACCTAGTACACTTGAAGTTAGAATGGCCGCAATAAAAGGATATTTTAATGGTAAGTTCACACCAAATAAAGCTGGTTCAGTTACGCCTAATACACCTGAAATACCTGAAGTAAACGCAAGTCCTTCTTCTTTAACCATTTTCTTACATTTATAGACAATCCATGCACCAAATGCCGCTGAACCTTGGCAAATATTTGAAATCGCTAGAATTGGCCATAAATATGTACCGCCTAAACTACTACCCATTAATTGGAAATCAACGGCTAAGAACATGTGATGTAAACCTGTAATTACAAGTGGTGCATATAATAAACCATATAACGCGCCACCTAACCAACCTGCATGTTCAAATACATAAGTCACGCCATTTGTAATGCCTGTGCCTAATATTAAGGCAATAGGTCCTATAACTATAAACGCTAAGAAACCTGTAATCAACAATGCTACCGGTCCAACTACGAACATCTTAATAGAATCATGTACAACTTTGTTTAGTACTTTCTCTAATTGAGCTAACACATATGTTGCTAATAATACTGGTAAAACTTGTCCTTGATAATTAAGCTGCTTAATTTCTAAGCCAAATAAATTCCAAGTTGGTATATGCCCTTTACCAATATCATATTGTGATACAAGTTGCGGATGCATTAAGATAAGCCCTAAAACCAATCCTAAAATTGGACTTCCTCCAAATACACGCATACTACTCCAACCAATTAAAGCAGGTAAGAAAATGAAAGCGGTACTTGCGATGACATTAATTATATTTGAAATGTCCGCAATTTGTGGGTACATGTCTATTAACTTTTTAGGACCAAATAACCCTTCCATAGTTAAAATGTTATTGATCCCCATTAATAACCCAGCTGTTACAATCGCTGGTAAGATTGGTATAAATATATCCCCCAATAATTTAATCAATCTTTGAATTGGATTCCCTTTTTTAGCTGCAGCTTGTTTAGCGTCGTCTTTTGAAGCTTCTTCTGCTCCCGTTTCTGCTACAAATTGTTTATAAACTTCATCTACCGTTCCCGGCCCAATAACAATTTGATACTGATGATCTGCTTTGAATTGTCCTTTTACTAAAGGATTATCACTCAACGCATCTTTATCTACTTTATTATCATCTTTTAATACTAACCGTAGTCTTGTTACACAGTGTGTCGCAGTATCTAGGTTCTCCTTCCCCCCCAATTGTATCTACAATGGCTTTTACATCTTGTTTTTTTACAGCCATAGCCCTCACTCCTTTGTTATCTTACACAAAGTATAACTTGTCTAGACAAGTTATGTAAAGGCTTTCAAGTAAATTCATATAATCTTTTACTTCAAAGACACAAATGAGTCACGTTTCAATTTAAAACTGCCCCTTTATTAGGCATATAAAACTGTCAGCACTGCGTTGTTCAATTCCGTCTTAACGTCGCTATATAAAAAGGCAAATAAAAAAGGCAAATACTCATCATAAAATGAATACTTGCCTTTTATATCTATTAGTCTTGGATTTAAAATTCTAATGGCGGAGGAAGAGGGATTCGAACCCCCGCGGCCCGTTAAGGCCCTGTCGGTTTTCAAGACCGATCCCTTCAGCCGGACTTGGGTATTCCTCCATTGAACACAATAATTATCATATAATAGTGTTCATTAAAAGTCAATTCTTTTTTACACTAGAATTTCTTGGTTTAAATACGTTTCAACTGCATCAGCTACGGCTCTACCTTCTTTAATAGCCCATACAACAAGACTAGGTCCTCTTCGTGCATCCCCAGCAGCAAAGATCTTCGAATGATTCGTTCTAAAGTCTTTGTCATTAGCCACAATTTTGTTTCGTTCGGTTTTAATACCAAATGATTGTGGAATGATGATTTCAGTACCTATAAAGCCAATGGAAAGTATAACTAAATCTGCTGGCCAAAATCGTTCTGGTCCATCTTCCATCACCGTACCGTCTTCAGTCTCTCTTAATATTTGTGTATAAAGCCCTCTCACTTTCCCAGTATCGTCCACATCATATCTCATTGTTTGAACACCATATGCACGTGGCTCTTTATCAAATTTCGCTTCACATTCTTTATGTGCATAATCCATTTTGAATACTGGTAAGGCAAGTGGCCACGATGTATTGGTTTCAAAAGTGATTTCTTCAGGAAGTTTCGTAAACTTATTGAACTGCACAATGGATTTACAATTTTCACGCAACGCTGTTGCCACGCAATCTGCCCCCGTATCTCCTGCACCAATAATAATGACATTCTTATCTTTAGCTGAGATAGTTACTTCGTCAATTTCACCAGTTAAAAATCGTGTTTGTTCTGTTAAATAATCCATTGCAAAGTGAATACCATAACCCATACGTCCCTCTAACGGTAAATCTCTAGCATTCTGTGAACCTGTGCATAAAATAATAGCATCATATGTTGATTCTAAATCTTCACGACTGATATCGACACCAATTTCAATGCCAGTTTTAAACTGAATGCCAGCTTCTTTCATTAATTTAATACGACGTCTTACCACATCTTTATCTAATTTCATGTTAGGAATACCATACATCAATAAGCCACCGGGTTCCTTAGCTCGTTCATATACTGTGACCTTATAGCCTCTATGGTTAAGTTCATCAGCTGCTGTCAACCCAGCTGGTCCACTTCCTACGATAGCAACACTTTGCCCTCTATCCGCTTCAGGATATTTTGGCTTAACCCATCCATTTTCATATGCTTCATCAATAATTGTACGTTCAATTCCTTTAATAGCTACTGAATTCCGATTAATTTTCATCACACATGATTGTTCACATGGTGCTGGACATACACGTCCAGTAAATTCTGGAAAATTGTTCGTTTCACTAAGTCTATCGTATGCTGCTTTAAAATCTCCTCGATAAACTAAATCGTTCCATTCCGGAATATAGTTGCCGATGGGGCATCCTATCGTTTCAAAACCATAGGATAATCCACTTTGACAAAAAGGTGTACCGCAGTCCATACATCTCGCCCCTTGAGTAGATGCATCTTCCTTTGTAAAACGTTGTTGAAATGCATGATGATTTGAAAGACGATCAATCAAAGACAATTCTGCTAATGCTTGCTTTTCATATTTCATAAACCCTTTAAATTCGCCCATGATAATCCCTCTTTCTTAATAAACTACTGCTGGTTTTAATGTCTCATCAACACTTGAACTGTTATCATTAAATGCCGCTAACATAGCATCGTCTTTTCTACTATGTTGACGTAATTGAATATCAATTTTTTGCATCATTAATTTATAATCTTTAGGTATCACTTTGACAACTAGATTTTTTATGTCATCGAAATGTTGTAATATATCTTGCGCCTTTGAACTATGTGTATATTTCACATGACTCTTAAGCATTTTCTTAATAAACTGCATTTCTTCGTCATACATAACTTCACTAAATTCCAAAGTATTAAGTGCATGTTGCGTCTTAAATTGACTGATATCACTTGGAAATACATAACTTACGCCACCACTCATACCTTGACCGAAGTTCTTTCCTACATCGCCAAGTATTAATACGTGGCCGCCTGTCATATATTCAAGTCCATGATCACCAATACCTTCAACTACCACATCGGCACCACTATTTCTAATACAGAAACGTTCTCCGGCTTTACCATTAATAAAAGCTTTACCTTTTGATGCACCATAGAAGCATACGTTTCCTGCTATGATTTCATTTTCACGTAATGAATTAGGTGCTTGTACAATGACTGTACCACCTGACAAACCTTTACCGACATAGTCATTGGCATCTCCATTATGATGTATCGTTAATCCTTTTGGCGCAAAAGCAGCCAAACTTTGACCAGCATGGCCATCCGTATTAACATAAATCGTATCTTCTGGTAATCCTTTTTCCCCATATTGTTTAGCAATCGCACTACCAGTAATCACGCCAACATCACGTTGAACGTTCTTAATGGTATAACTTCCTGAAAATGCATGACCTGCCTCTATACTTTGTTTGGCATCTGGATATAGATAATTCAAATCAAAACCTTCATCTAAATGATGATTCTGTGCTATTTCCTTAGTATTAGGACCATCAGCTATGTTGATTAATCGTTCGATTTCAACAGATGCTGCTTTTGTTCCTGGTTTAATATGAGAAGAACGTTGTAATAAGTCTGTTCGTCCTACTAATTCTTCAACTGTTCTCAATCCTAATGATGCAAGTATTTCACGTAATTCTTCTGCAATAAAATACATAAAATGTACAACATGTTGTGCTTTTCCTTTAAATAAAGCACGTAAATCTTTGTTTTGAGTAGCAACTCCTACTGGACATGTATCCTTATGACAAACACGCATCATAACACATCCCAAAACCACTAAAGGTGCTGTTGCAAATCCAAATTCTTCCGCTCCAAGCGCACATGCATACGCTACATCTTTACCAGTAAGCAATTTACCATCTGTTTCTAACTTTACTCGACTTCGTAAATCATTTAATTTCAAAGTTTGATGTGTTTCTGCCAAACCTATTTCCCAAGGCACACCCGCATGTTGAATACTAGTTTTAGGCGAAGCACCTGTTCCACCGTCATAGCCACTGATGACAATTTTATCTGCAAACGCTTTTGCTACCCCTGATGCAATGGTTCCCACACCTGTTTTCGACACTAATTTAACAGCAATATCCGCTTCTTTATTTGCATTTTTCAAATCATGAATCAATTGTGCTAAGTCTTCGATAGAATAGATATCATGATGCGGTGGTGGTGAAATGAGACCGATACCCGGCGTAGATCCTCTTGTTTCGGCAATCCACGGATATACTTTAGAACCAGGTAATTGACCACCCTCACCAGGTTTAGCACCTTGTGCTACTTTAATCTGTATTTCCTTTGCATGTTGTAAGTAGTCATTCGTTACGCCAAATCTTCCAGAGGCAACTTGTTTAATTGCGCTAATTTTATTACTACCGTCTTTTTGAGGTTGATAGCGTAAAGGATCTTCTCCACCTTCACCACTGTTACTTTTACCTCCTAGACTGTTCATCGCTTGCGCCAATGTTTCGTGCGCTTCAGCTGATATAGATCCATAACTCATTGCACCTGTGTTAAAACGTTTAACAATTTCAGAAGCAGGCTCAACTTTTGATATATCAATAGGTTTACAAGTCTTAAATTCTAATAAATGACGAATAAAATCTTGGCGCTGTTGATTAACCGTATCGGAATATTGTTTGAATAAGTCATAGTCATTATCACGACAAGCATGCTGTAATAAGAAAATTGTTTTAGGATTATAAGCATGATGCTGTCCTTGTTGTCTCCATTGGAAAGTACTACCAGACGCTAAACAATCTGAATGCGACTCTTGTCTTGCTTTATTTTCCTCATCAATTTGTTGAATGTTAATACCAGAGATTTTAGATTGTGTCCCTGTAAAATATTTATCAATAACAGTTTGTGATATCCCAACCGCTTCAAATATTTGTGCACCTTGATAACTTTGAACTGTTGATATTCCCATTTTAGCCATTACTTAAATAACACCTTCTGATAACACGTTTGTATACGTTTCGACATTCGATGTTACTGTACCATGTAATTTGCCATCATTTGTGAGTTGTTCAACCGTTCGTTGAGCTAAATATGGCACGATTGCGTTTGCCCCATAACCTAGTAAGCATGCTACGTGATGTACTTCACGTGTCTCACCAGATTTTGCAACTAAACTTGTTTCCATACGTAAACCTTCGCGTATCAAACATTGATGAACATGGCTCATTGCTAGTAACATTGGCATGGCAAATCCTGATTCTGACGCTAGCAAACTATCGTCTAATACGATAATTTCAGAACCATTTTTCACATATTGAATCACTTCATCAGATAATCGTTTCAAACTAGCCTCTAAATCATCATGATATATAGTTGAAACATAAGTCGTTTTAAACTTCTCAGTATCAATAGCTTCTAATTGGGCCTCTGTTAATACTGGTTTTTTAAGTTGAACACGATGAAGTACTGTTTTATCAGGTTTCAATAGATTGCCTTCGCCACCTAAATAAGACATTTCACTTGTGACAATTTTTTCTCTATAAGCATCAATAGGTGGATTAGTAACTTGTGCAAATAACTGTTTAAAATAATTAAATAAGCTTTCAGGTCTATCATTTAATACTGCAATAGGTGCATCATATCCCATAGCACCAATAGGATCTTTCTTCTGCAAAACTAAATCAACGATATACTTATTCATTTCTTCTTTTGTATACGCAAATTGACGTTGTAGTTTAAATAATGTTTCATCATCATATTCAGTTGAACTGTATTTCACATGATCTATATGAGCTTCATATTTTTCTGTTTTTAGCCACTCTGCATACGGATGTTCACTAGCAATTTCATATTTCAATTCATTGTTTTCAACAACTTTATTCTTCTTAAAATCGACTAATAATAATTTTCCAGGATTTAATTGCCCTTTAAACGCAACCTCTGATTCATCAACATCTATTACGCCAACTTCAGAAGAAAAGACGATGAAATTATCTTTCGTGATGGTATATCTACCAGGACGCAAACCATTACGGTCTGTTAATGCACCTATCTTATCCCCATTACAAAATGAAATCATTGTAGGTCCATCCCATGGCTCCATTAAGTAACTATAAAATTCATAAAACGAACGTACATCTTTGTTATTCGATTTGTTATAGAGCCATGGCTCTGGTATTAATAGCATGGCAGCTTTTTCCGGTTCCATTGCCAAAGATAAAAACTCTAATGCATTATCAACGATTGATGAATCACTACCATCTTCATCAACAATACGATGTATTTTATGTTGATCCTCACCAAAAAGTGTATGTACTAATTTATTTTGACGTGCACGCATCCAATTAACATTACCTTTAATTGTATTAATCTCACCATTATGCATAAGTAGTCGATTAGGATGTGCACGTTTCCAACTCGGAAATGTATTTGTACTAAATCTTGAATGTACTAGACCAAGTTTCGATTGATAGGCTTCGTGTGTTAAATCTAAATATAGCCCTTTAATTTGATCAGAACGTAGCCATCCTTTATAGACAATGGTTTTGTGAGATAAGCTTGTAAAATATAATTCTATCCCTTCTTGTTCAGCGTAATATTCTATTTGCTTTCGAGCTAAATAAAGTTGTTTATTTATATCTTCAGCGTGACGAATATCGATAAACACTTGTTGAATAAAAGGCATCGTATCCGCTACATGCTGTGCAACTGCCTCTTTATTAACTGGTACATCACGATAACCTATGACACCGAAACCTTCACCTTCAAAATAGTGACTCAACACCGTCTCATGCTTACTTCCAATCACACGTTCTTTTGAAAAAAATAGCCCTACTGCATATTCACCTTCCTTGGGTAGTGGTAAATCATGCAACTGTTCAAAGAATTTAAAGGGAATTTCAGTCATGATACCTGCACCATCACCAGTCATTCCATCAGCACTGATACCACCTCTATGATCTAATCTACATAACATTTCTAATGATTTTTCAATGACATCATGTGATCTAATGTTATCCATATTAGCGTAAAAACCAATACCACAAGCATCATGTTCCTCACGATAATCGTATAATCCCTTTTTTAGCTTCTCATTATACATGATGCACACTCCCTTTTAGAATTTTCTGACAATTAATATTTAGTAATCATTAATATAATGTAATTGTTTCATCTGTTCAATATATAAATTAGATAATATTTATCTAAAAATTAGAACAATTAACAACCAAACTGTTATAATAAGTGTCAAATGTAATGTTGGATAAGTTGCAGAAGTAGCTAAAAGTGAGGATTGAAATGATGGAAATCAAACAACTTAAATATTTTGTAGAAGTAGCTAAACGAGAACATATTTCTGAAGCTGCATTAGAATTAAATATTGCCCAATCAGCCATAAGTCGTCAAATGACTCAGTTAGAAAAAGAATTAAACGTTAACTTGTTTAAAAGACAAGGACGAAATATCTTATTAACATCTGAAGGCAAACAACTATTAACGGAAGCCACTAAAATATTGGATCAATTAGATCAAACAATACAATTATTTCAACATCAACAGACATTAAGTAATCAGAAGATATTTTTATCCTATAGTGAAAGTGAAGCTTCCCATAAATTAGGTCGCCTCATTCAAATCTTTGAAGAACAATCAGAAAGTCAAGCTATCCCTAATTTGAGTCAAGACAATGACATTTTGGATAACGTATTAAAAGGAGAAATAGATATAGGGATCCTTGAACTGACTGATGAAATTAAGCAACATTCTGATTTAAATATGACTGCTTTATTCGAAGAACATTATAATTTATATACTAACAAGAGAGACCCTATCGCCTTAACACTGCAACCTCATTTATCTCAATTGCATTTACAAAATGTCTTTTGTCTAACCGTGTTACCAAAATCAATTAAAGAAAAATTGCCTTCAGACATACGTACAATATCAGATAAACAATTAGCTCAATACCTTTTAAAAAAAGAAAGAGGTGTTTTGATTACACCTCAAAATATTTCTTTAGATAGTCCTTCAAATGAATGGATTAAAATACCTCTCAGTCACACTGAAATAAAACGTACGATTTGTGTGATTACTAAAAAAGGAAATCATAAACCCGATTTACCTGTTGCTTTACAAACGATACAAGTATTGTTTAATAAAACATCTACGTACCATTAAATATAAGGTCAAGTTAGGATTAACAGTATTCAAAAGGTCGCTTCGGTTTATTTTTGAAATCTAATTTAATTAAGCGTATAATCATTCTATTATTTCATAGAAGAATTGGGGTTTATTGAATGCAATTTAATACTTTTTTCAAAAATAAATTTTATTGGGTCGTTATGGCATTCATCATCATATTTTTAGGTTTATTTATATTCACTTTCTTTAATGAAAAATGTTATCAAATGCCTATCGGTAAAATAATAGATGTTCAAAGATTGAGCACACAACATGTATCTGACGATCAACATAACAAAGACATCAAATACAAAGACCGACTTACCGTTAGAATATTAAACGGTAAATTTGAAGGTAAATCAACAACAATCACTAACGAGTTTGTTAAATCACAAGTTGATTCAGAACGTTTTACTAAAAACGATAAAGTTTTATTACATATTTCTAAAAATCCGAGCGACGCCGATATCATTGAGAAAAAACGCGATGGATTAGTCGTTCTTATCACAGGCATTTTCTTCATCACGATATTAATTGTAGGCAGACAAGTAGGTTTACAATCGATACTTTCACTCATCTTGAACTCAATCGCAGTTTTAGGTGCGATTTATATTCATTATCAAATGCCAAATACGAGTTTATTCACATTGATGGTTATAGCAATGATTGTTTCAACAACATTGACTCTATTACTAGTTACAGGCTGGCGAATGCGAACACTGATTACCATTGTTTCTACACTTGCAGGTACGTTTCTTTGTATAGGTATCGCTGAGTTAGTTATACGATTCACTCATGGCAATGGTATTAAATATGAAACAATGAGTTTTTTAACCTTACCACCGAAAGAGGTCTTTTTAGCTTCAGTATTAATTGGTTCACTTGGAGCTGTTATGGACGTTGCAATCACTATTGCTAGTGGGATGAATGAGATATTGCAACGAACACCTCAAATTAGTATGAGGAGATGGGCCCTAGCAGGTAGACATATTGGCCAAGATATTATGGGGACGATGACAAACATTTTATTATTCTCTTATTTATCTGGTAGTTTACCTATGTTTCTCATATATTTAAAAAATGCCAATACCATTACATATACCATTTCTATGAATTGGTCATTAGAAGTTGCTCGTGCATTGATAGGGGGTATTGGGATTGTTTTAACCATCCCAATCACTATCGGTTTAATGGAATTATGGCTTAAAATGCGAGGTGAAAATCGATGAGTGCAATAACAATATTAGGCTTGATATTACTAGTGCTGATGATTATTTTCGGAGGTAAAAAAGGACTCGTGTCATTTGCGACATTATTTTTAAACTTCATCGTTTTAGTCATTAGTATCTTAATGATTATTTTTGGTGTACCGATATATATCACAACTATGATATTCTGTATCGTTGTCGCAGCATGTAATCTATTCGTGTTAAATGGGTACGATGTTAAAACACAAGCCGCATTTATCGGTACAATCATCACAACGCTTATATTAATTCTAGCTATATATATTTCAGTGAACGTAGGCCATTTACAAGGCTTCGCGACAGAACAACAAGACGAAACATATGTATACTCTATGAATATCGGCATCGATATGGTTCAATTCATGATATTTACTATTGTGCTTGCTGTGATCGCTGCTGTCATTGATTTAGCTATCACCATCAGTTCACCCATGTATGAATTAAATGATACTAACCCAAATTTAAGTCAACATCAATTATTTCAATCAGGCATGCGTGTAGGTAGAGAAATTCTAGCAACATCTGCAAACACTATATATTTAGCTTATTTCGGAGGCCAATTGACATTATTCTTTTGGTTCTTCAAATTAAATTATTCATTTGGTCATATTATCAACTCGAAAATCTTTGCCCAAGAATTTATTTCAATTCTATTCGGAGGTATTGCTGTTGCTATTAGTATCCCTATCACAGCTTGGGTAACTGCTTTTTTAATTAAAAGACAATCAACTGCTATCAAATAAAATGAAGCAGCATATAAGGAGGTTGTTACAAACGTCCTATATGCTGCTTTTTATAATAGATATGACATTACATACACAGGCTTCCCTATCATCGTTGACTCACCTATATGATAATATCCAGCTTGTTCATATAAATGGATGGCTCTTGGATTATCGATGTTTACAGTCAATACAATTTCATTAATATGTGGATAGAAATGCTTTATATAAGTACTCAGTTGATGGATGACATGTTTCCCTACACCTTTACCCCTGTATCGTGCATCAACAGTAAATGATCTAAAGAAAATCGCTTTTGGATTAGTAGAATATGGTGCTGGTCCATCCCCTTCATGTAAAGTGAAAAATGCAACACACTGTTGTTCTTCCATAACCAATGTTGGATATCTATTTTCATTTGTTTTAGCAGACTCCAAGTTTTCCAACGGTGTTTTTGTATAGCGTGAATCTTCTTCAGAGAGTTGTATTGATTGAACAGCTTCAAAAAATTGTGGTTGATATGCTTTTATTTCCATATTGTCTCCTTTTATTGACCTGACATTTCTTTTATCCAAGTTAAAACTGCTGGTGCAATATACTCTGAATCATTTTTATCAAACCACTTAATATCAGTAATTTCATTATCCGTATGTATCTTATCCCAATTAATTGATACTGTTGCTCGATAGCCATTTAACTCTGTTAACATATTTTCTTGAGGATATGCTTTTCCAACGACTGTACCTATATAAGACAATTCTTTATCTGACAGTTCTAGCTTTAATTCTTCTTTCAATTCTCTTTTTAAAGCTTGTAATTGTGTTTCTCCTTCATCAATTTTACCACCCGGGAAATAATATTTTTCACGATGACGTACTTGTACAAGTAATATTTGATCTTCTGTTTCCTCTACTAAGCAAACACATTTAATCATAACTTAACTCCTTTCTGCAAATACTTCTAACATCAAAATATATTTAGTTTTATGTTATCATAATTCCACAAAATATTTCTCCTCATCATTTTATAAATTTTAGTGTATAATCGATAGAATATGGGTAATCAATATTAATAACTATGTTTGAATTGGGATAAAGTAACACCCAAATGCATTGGAGGTAAAATCATGGCAAAAAAATCAAGCGCAACACGCTTATCAAATTTATTCGGAATCGCAGGATTCATCGTTGATGGCTATAACGGTATTAAATACGATGCTAAAAATAAACAACTCGTATACTTATCATTAGGCCTAAGTACATTAGGTACATTATTAGATTTTTATGTATCTATTAAATCTCCTTATAAATTCCGTAAATTAGGTGCATTAGTATCATTCGCTATTAATGGTGCACGTTTATTTACAAGCTTTAGAAAAGTAAAAAATGAATACTAAACATATTCTTTTTATATAAATTAAGATAGTAATAGTCTGAGTTCTCATATGAGGATTCAGACTTTTTTTAATTAAACCCTTAACCTCATCACACTCAAAATCACACGTTGTTATATGTGGTATGTTCATAAAATTTATAAATACTTCAATTCTGTAGATTTATAAATATCAAAATATTTGTAATTATTATTCATAGACATTAACATGACAATAATTCAAATTATTATGTTTTATTTTTCACAAAGTATAAAAGAACGAAACGATGCTTTATTGTTGAAAGGAGCCTACAAATGATTTACACGATTACATCTACATTACCTCCCTCACATGGCGGTAGAACCCAAGCTTTATTAAGAAGGATTAAATTGATAGATGAAGAATTTAATGTACCCACTAAAATTTTGACGACAAATTATAATAGAAACTATCCAAATATTTATAAAACATTTTTAGAAGAACATAAAGTCACTGAAAACATAGAATTCGAAAACATTTATGAATGGTTAACAAATTATAAAATTTACGACGTACCCAAAACAAAATTCTTCAATAAACCAAAATACAATAAAATACCAAAACGTATTTCTGGACTTAAAGCTAAAAAGAACAATCAAAATCATGACATACATTATTATCTGAATAATCAATTAGTGCGTTACAGAAAATATTTCAATAATAATTCAATCTTACGTTACGAAGATGTCATTGCTCCTGAAACTGGCTTGAAAACAAAACGAAGTGAATATAATTCATATGGTTATTTGCATAGAATTATTAATTATTATGAAAATTCTACAAAGAAAAGCCAAGAAATGATGTATTATTCAAACGGTGAAATGTACTGCGAACGTCATTTTAAAGACAATAAAAAAATAGCGTCAATTTAGTTAAACTGTTCAAAGATGGAAAAGTATATCAAACTTTCTCCGATGACAAGGCATTCGCACAATATTATTTCGAACATAAATTCAAAGATGGAGACATTGTTTTCAGTGATGCAAGACTTTTAGACGATCCATTACTGGCACAATCACATCATACTCGAAATATACTAGTGTTACACAGCTCTCATTTATCCGGGACTCAAATAAAAAAATCTTTCCAATACGCATTTGAACATAAAGAAAATGTTGAAAAGTTTATAGTCTTAACGCAACAACAAAAAGTGGATATTCAAGACATGTATCCTATTCCAGATAAACAATTTGCGGTTATTCCACACTTTATTGAAACAAACAAATCTATTGATAATGAAAATGTTGAAGATCGCTTTGTATTTATAGGTCGCTTTAGTAAAGAAAAACAATTAGATCATCTTTTAAAAGCGTATATAGAATTTCTTAAAAGCGGGCATCAGACAAAATTGGCATTATATGGCAGAGATGAAGATAACCAAAAAGCTATGATGCAGGACATCATCGATGCAAATCAATTAAATAGTCAAGTTACCATTCATAAATATACTTCTAGTCCATTAGCCGAATTTAAAAAATCCAAAGCATCATTATTAACAAGTAGCTATGAAGGATTCGGACTCACTATTATGGAAAGTATTTCTATGGGGTGTCCTGTTATTGCATATGACGTTAGGTATGGCCCTAATGAAATTATCGATCATGCTAAAAATGGTTACTTAGTTGAAGCGAATAATATTAATCAATTAGCCAAATATATGACTCAAATCATCGAACACCCCCTCACTAAATTTGAAAATAATGAAAAACTATATTATTCATCAGCCGTTAATCATTATAAGCAATTACTCGAAGCGTTAAAGGCAATTTAAAAATATCCTCCTCACTTTGTTATTAAGACAAAGTAAGGAGGATATTTTATGGTTGATATTCTAGATAAGACTGGATTCCCTTTTCAACAGAATATTGAGGATTAAATCCTAAACTTTGAATTGGCGAAATATCTGCATATGAATGTTTAATATCTCCAACTCTTTCCTCATCATAAGCGTATGGAATACTATAATTAAAATGTTGTTCAAATATATTTACCATCTGCTTTAATGTCGTTTGTTTCCCAGTTCCTAAATTATATACATTGCCATTAACGTTATCATTGTGTAATACTAACCAACATGCTTCAACTAAATCATCAATATAAATAAAATCTCGAGTTTGCAAACCATCTCCATAAAATGTGAAAGTCTCTTTATGATTAAATTTGTGATTAAGAATTGAAATGACCCCTGAATAATCAGAATATGGATTTTGTTTAGGACCATACACATTGAAGAAGCGTAATGAAACGGTAGGCAATTGATATAATTGATGATAAATTTTAGCGTAGCTTTCTCCAGCATATTTTTGTACTGCATATGGAGACCTTGGATCAATACGTGAATGAATCACTTTAGGCAACCCTTCTAATTGTCCATAAACGGCTGCAGATGATGCGAACAAGAATCTTTTTACATTAGAATGCTGTAACCTGAGTGTTTCTAAAATATTCAACGTAGCATCGATATTCACTTGGTTAGATCGTCCCGGTTGTTGAACTGTTTCCACGACGCTCACCATAGCTGCTAAATGAATGACATAATCAAATTGTTCTTTTTTAATTAAGTCCGAGACAAATTTCAAATTATTGATATCTTCTTGATAGAAATACTCTTTTTTTACATACGGTATATTTTCAATACGACCAGTTGATAAATTATCAATTACATGTACTTCAATATTATTTTGAATACATTTGTGCGCTATGTGTGAACCGATAAAACCAGCCCCACCCGTAATTAGTGCTTTCATGTTGTTGTCCTCCTAGATGCCTGCACGGTATAAACCATGTAATTACTGTGTGATTTTCTTCTAAAATATAATAATGATTGCTTGATCAATTAAAAAAACTACCGAAAAAGTAATTAAACTTAATCAGTAGTTCTATGTTCATATAAGATGATATTAATGAATATATCTATATGTATTCACTTGATATGAAGGAATTGTTCTATATGTCACAATACCTGGTGACGCTGCCCAGTTCATTTCTGAAACTAAAATACTACCATCACTATTAACTCGCTCTACAAAAGCGACATGGCCATAGTATCCTGAATCACTTTGCACGATTGAACCTACTGTTGGTTTACCATCAATTGTGTAACCATCAGCTGCTGCTGCGTTATCCCAATTGTTTGCATTCCACCAATATGTGCTAATGCCTTTTCCAATTTGAGCACGACGATTGAATACATGATATGTACATTGTCCCCATGTATATAAGTTTTGGTGATTAAATACTGGTGTATTGTAACCATTATTACTTGAGTTAGCTGTATTTGAACTACTATTTGATGTAGAAGCAGTACCTGATACCTTTAATTTTTGTCCTGGATAAATAAAGAAATTAGATAATCCATTAAGGCTCATTATTTTTTGATAAGTTGTACCATATTTAGCAGCTATTGATGATAATGAATCTCCCGCTTGAACAGTATATGTTGATGAACTTCCAGTTGTTGATGCCGAACTACTTGGTTTACTAGTACTAACTGTACCTGATACTTTTAATTTTTGTCCTGGATGAATTAAAAAGCTTTTTAAACCATTTAATTTCATTAATTTTTGATAACTCATGCCATATTTAGCGGCTATTGATGATACTGAGTCCCCTGCTTTTACTGTATATGTAGACGAACTTGTTCCTGTAGATGATGAACTACTTGGTTTACTAGTACTAGTTGAACCTGATACCTTTAATACTTGGTTTGGAAATATTATATTAGAAGATAAATGATTCAAAGATTTTAATTTTGAAATAGATATTCCATATTTACTAGATATAGACCAAAGAGATTCGCCACTTTTAACCTTGTGTGTCGTTGCTGCGTCTGCTTGTGTTGCTGCAATAGCACTCACTGCACTTGTCCCAACAATTGCAGCAATAATTTTTTTATTCAATTACTTATTCCTCCTCAAATACTCTATTTGTTTCTCGGATTTTTTATACAATAAGTATTATACTCTCTTAATATGAATATGGTGTTTGTATTTCATGACATTATGATTACAAATATAATATTTTTATCGAATTGATTCATATATAAAACTCATTTCTACTATATATATATGCGACATTTTCTTTTTACCTTTAATATTTACAAATAGCATCAATTTACAAATTTTTTTAAATTTCTATATTAATTTTAAATGCTAATCTTGATACTTCTAAACTTTATTACTTAATTCATCAACTCATTATTTTTTAAGTAAATCTAGACACTTCATTAAGCAATTGATAAATGAAAACTAATTGATTAAATGAAAGATAAACAATCATATAGGCTATTCCAAAATTTTTAAAAGTTATGTTTTAACAAGTTAATACTACTAAAACCAAAATTTATTTTGAGATAATATTGGATGGCCAAAACTTCATAACACTCTGTCATAACAGTCTCTCCAGCTATTTTTAAACATTGTATTATACTAACATTTTCATATTCATAATTATTCTTCCTTTACTTATTGTGTTTTAGGGTGTATAGTTAATCTAACGTAATAAAAGGTCGTGAATTTGATTGAAGTTTATTTGTTTAGAATATACTCTTTTGATTTAATGAAAC
>NZ_JBXVVK010000018.1:0-23163 GCF_057219715.1 Staphylococcus sp. 510
ATATATTGGAGAATTAGCTCAGCTGGGAGAGCATCTGCCTTACAAGCAGAGGGTCGGCGGTTCGAACCCGTCATTCTCCACCATTTATAGCCGGCCTAGCTCAATTGGTAGAGCAACTGACTTGTAATCAGTAGGTTGGGGGTTCAAGTCCTCTGGCCGGCACCATCTTTAGAGCCATTAGCTCAGTTGGTAGAGCATCTGACTTTTAATCAGAGGGTCAGAGGTTCGAATCCTCTATGGCTCACCATTTTAATAGCGGGTGTGGCGGAATTGGCAGACGCACTAGACTTAGGATCTAGCGCCTTACGGCGTGGGGGTTCGACTCCCTTCACCCGCATATGCAGAAGTAGTTCAGCGGTAGAATACAACCTTGCCAAGGTTGGGGTCGCGGGTTCGAATCCCGTCTTCTGCTCCATTATAAGTGCCGGGGTGGCGGAACTGGCAGACGCACAGGACTTAAAATCCTGCGGTGAGAGATCACCGTACCGGTTCGATTCCGGTCCTCGGCACCATCTTATTATAAATATGCGCCCGTAGCTCAATTGGATAGAGCGTTTGACTACGGATCAAAAGGTTATGGGTTCGACTCCTATCGGGCGCGTTTATTCTACGGGAAGTAGCTCAGCTTGGTAGAGCACTTGGTTTGGGACCAAGGGGTCGTAGGTTCGAATCCTGTCTTCCCGATAGCAACAATTATTAAATATGGGGGCTTAGCTCAGCTGGGAGAGCGCCTGCTTTGCACGCAGGAGGTCAGCGGTTCGATCCCGCTAGTCTCCACCATATTAAATTTACAAACTAGATAACGGCGGTGTAGCTCAGCTGGCTAGAGCGTACGGTTCATACCCGTGAGGTCGGGGGTTCGATCCCCTCCACCGCCACTACTATTAGTTGTAAGATTATATTTAGGACCTTTAGCTCAGTTGGTTAGAGCTAACGGCTCATAACCGTTCGGTCGCAGGTTCGAGTCCTGCAAGGTCCATATAATTTTGGAGGAATACCCAAGTCCGGCTGAAGGGATCGGTCTTGAAAACCGACAGGGCCTTAACGGGCCGCGGGGGTTCGAATCCCTCTTCCTCCGTTTTATATTTGGTCTCGTAGTGTAGCGGTTAACACGCCTGCCTGTCACGCAGGAGATCGCGGGTTCGATTCCCGTCGAGACCGCCATTTTAATTTAATAGCAATTTACCTATAATCATGGAGGAATACCCAAGTCCGGCTGAAGGGATCGGTCTTGAAAACCGACAGGGCCTTAACGGGCCGCGGGGGTTCGAATCCCTCTTCCTCCGTTTTTATTATTTATTATTACCGCGGGATGGAGCAGTTCGGTAGCTCGTCGGGCTCATAACCCGAAGGTCGGTGGTTCAAATCCGCTTCCCGCAATATATATTTGGTCTCGTAGTGTAGCGGTTAACACGCCTGCCTGTCACGCAGGAGATCGCGGGTTCGATTCCCGTCGAGACCGCCATTACATTTTATTATGGTTCAGTAGCTCAGTTGGTAGAGCAATGGATTGAAGCTCCATGTGTCGGCAGTTCGACTCTGTCCTGAACCATTTCACAAGCCGGCCTAGCTCAATTGGTAGAGCAACTGACTTGTAATCAGTAGGTTGGGGGTTCAAGTCCTCTGGCCGGCACCATCTCTTGGAGGGGTAGCGAAGTGGCTAAACGCGGCGGACTGTAAATCCGCTCCTTCGGGTTCGGCAGTTCGAATCTGCCCCCCTCCACCATCTAAATAGGGGCATAGTTCAACGGTAGAATAGAGGTCTCCAAAACCTTTGATGTGGGTTCGATTCCTACTGCCCCTGCCATGGCGGTTGTGGCGAAGTGGTTAACGCATCGGATTGTGGTTCCGACATTCGAGGGTTCGATTCCCTTCAACCGCCCTTATTATTAATGGGCTATAGCCAAGCGGTAAGGCAACGGACTTTGACTCCGTCACTCGCTGGTTCGAATCCAGCTAGCCCAGTTATTGGCGGCATAGCCAAGTGGTAAGGCAGAGGTCTGCAAAACCTTTATCACCGGTTCAAATCCGGTTGCCGCCTCCAGGTTTTTATTAAGCGGGAGTAGTTCAACTCTTAGAACACGTTCCTTCCCGGAACGAGGTATAGGTGCAAATCCTATCTTCCGCTCCAAATATTTATATTAAGCGGGAGTAGTTCAAATCTCAGAACACGTTCCTTCCCGGAACGAGGTATAGGTGTAAGTCCTATCTTCCGCTCCAAATTTTATATTAAGCGGGAGTAGTTCAACTCTCAGAACACGTTCCTTCCCGGAACGAGGTATAGGTGTAAGTCCTATCTTCCGCTCCAAATTTTATATTAAGCGGGAGTAGTTCAACTTTTAGAACACGTTCCTTCCCGGAACGAGGTATAGGTGCAAATCCTATCTTCCGCTCCATTATTACTTCCAAGTGGAAGTTTTTTCTTTATATTGGGCCGGCGTGGCGGAATTGGCAGACGCGCGGGACTCAAAATCCCGTTCCTTTTTGGAGTGTCGGTTCGATCCCGACCGCCGGTATAAAATAGATAATGTCTAAGGAAAGTGGTATTTGTGTAAACACATTTACCACTTTTTTTATATCAACTAAATTTTATTACAGGTTTGAAGTTAGATTATCTAAATCATATTTTCATTTCTTTCTATTTAAAATATAATATATGATCATTTCATTATGCTTTGGAGGTGCATTATGAGTAAGAATAGTACAAAAATGGGTGGTAAAGTTTTCTTTAGTAATATTCTAAATGCGGTTGGAGCAGGGGTAGTTATTGCCTTATTACCCAATGCTTTATTAGGAGAATTACTTAAATTTTTTAAAGATGGTAATGAGCTCTTGGAAACTATCTTTCGTCTTGTCACAGTTATACAGTCTTTTATGGCTTTCATAGTGGGTGTTTTAGCAGCTCATCAGTTCAAATTTAATGGATCAGGTGCGGCTATTGTTGGTTCTTCAGCAATGTTAGGCTCAGGCGTAATTATATTTAATAATCAAGGTATTATGATTAAAGGCATAGGGGATATTATCAATATCATTTTAGTCGTGATGATTGCCTGTTTTTTATATTTATTATTCCAAGGAAAATTGGGCTCATTTGAAATGATTATTTTACCAGTTTTAATTCCTGTTGTGAGTGGAACTATTGGCCTTATGACTTTACCATATGTTCAAGTTGTAACACATACAATTGGTAAAGTGATTAATTCATTTACTGACCTTAATCCTTTAACGATGTCTATTTTAATAAGTGTGACTTTCTCTTTACTTATGGTTACACCAATTTCATTGGTAGCAATTGCTACTGCTATAGGTTTAACTGGATTAGGTAGTGGTGCGGCAAATATGGGTATTGTTGCTGCATGTGTTACATTTTTATTTGGATCTCTAAGAGTCAATTCTATTGGAGTCAATTTGGTATTACTTATTGGAGCAGCTAAAATGATGATACCGGTATATTTAAAACATTTAATTATAGCTATACCACTAATTATAAATGGTGCTATTGCTGGTATTATTGCTTACTTTATAGGCATCAAAGGTACTCCTTTATCTGCTGGATTTGGATATACAGGACTTGTTGGACCTATAAATGCTTTAAATCGTATGGCGGGAGACCAAATGACTAATATAATTATGTTAGTTGCGGGGTACTTTATTATTCCATTTATCAGTGCATTTGTCGTACATGAGTTATGTAAAAAGTTTATACATTCATATAATGACGAAATTTATAAATTTGAAATTCCTAAAGAATAAACGAATTCCCAGTGTAGCCGCTATGGCTGCACTTTTTTTATTATATTTAAAAAATGATATTGCATATTAATGTAATGATTTGTATAATAATGAATATTATAAAGGAGGGTTGCTTTAATGAAATATTTTATTAAAGTATTTTTGGTATTTTTAATCATAGTAGGTTCAACATTAACAACGAAACAACCCAATATTAATGCTGAAGAGAAGGATACAAACTGGCAAAAAATTAAAGATAGTGGAGAACTTCGTGTTGGCTTATCAGCTGATTATGCACCGATGGAATTTGAAAAGAATGCAAATGGAAAAACTGAATATGCTGGTGTTGATATAGAGTTAGCTAAGAAGATAGCTAAAGATAATCATCTCAAACTGAAAATTATTAATATGCAATTTGATAGTTTACTAGGTGCGCTCAAAACTGGCAAAATTGATATTATTATTTCTGGAATGACAACGACACCTGAACGTGAAAAAGAGGTAAGCTTTACTAAACCATATATGATGACTAATAATATTATGTTAGTTAAGAAAAATGAAAAAAATCATTTAAAATCTATTAGCGATTTTAAAGATAAGAAAATAGCTGTTCAAAAAGGAACAGATCAAGAAAAAATAGCTAAGACTGAAATTGAAAATGCAGATGTTACTTCATTAAATAAATTACCAGAAACTATTTTATCTGTGAAAAGTGGTAAAGCTGTAGGAGCAATTCTTGAAAAGCCTGTAGCAGAGGCATACATAAAACAAAACCCTGAACTTGCATTTTCAGATGTGAAATTTAATGAAGAAAAGAAACCAACTTGTATTGCAGTACCTAAAAATTCACCAATTTTATTAAAAAAATTAAATCAGACAATCAATGAAGTTAATGATAAAAATTTAATAGATCATTATATGACTAAAGCAGCAAATGATATGCAGGATGATGGTAATTTTTATACAAAATATAAAAGCTTTTTTATCAAAGGATTACAAAACACAATTTTAATTTCATTTGTTGGTGTAGTTTTTGGAGCAATTCTAGGAGCGTTTATAGCGCTAATGAAATTAAGTAAATTTAAACCATTATCATGGATTGCTTCTATTTATATAGAATTCTTAAGAGGTACACCATTATTAGTACAAGTTTTCATAGTATTTTTTGGTACTACTGCAGCACTTGGACTAGATATTTCTGCTTTGATTTGCGGAACAATTGCATTAGTTATTAACTCATCAGCATATATTGCAGAGATATTTCGTGCGGGTATTAATTCCATCGATAAAGGACAAACAGAAGCTGCACGCAGTTTAGGTTTGAGTTACAATCAAACGATGAAATCAGTCGTTATGCCACAGGCTATTAAGAATATTTTACCAGCACTAGGTAATGAATTTGTTACTTTAATTAAAGAATCATCTATAGTATCAACAATAGGTGTTGGAGAAATTATGTTTAATGCACAAGTGGTTCAAGGTATTTCATTTGATCCTTTTACACCATTATTGGTCGCAGCAGGAATGTACTTTATTCTAACCTTTGCATTATCACGCATCATGAATTTTATAGAAGGGAGAATGAAAGCCAGTGATTAAAATTCAAAATTTAAATAAAAAATTTGGTAACAATGAAGTATTAAAAGATATTAATTTAGATATTAATAAAGGTGAAGTCGTAGCTATCATTGGTCCATCGGGTAGTGGAAAAAGCACGTTATTAAGATGTATGAATTTATTAGAAACGCCTACAAAAGGACATGTTATATTTGAAGGTAACGATTTAACAAAAAAAGGTGTTCATTTAGAACAATTACGACAAAAAATGGGCATGGTGTTTCAAAACTTTAATTTATTTCCTCATAAAAAGGTTAAGGAAAATATTATGTTAGCGCCTAAATTGTTAAAAAAGAATGATCATTCAACTCTTAATGAGCAAGCGATTGAATTACTAGATAAGGTAGGATTAAAAGATAAAGCAGACGTTTATCCTAATCAACTTTCTGGTGGACAAAAGCAGAGAGTTGCGATAGCAAGAGCATTAGCTATGCAACCAGATGTTATTTTATTTGACGAACCAACATCTGCACTTGACCCTGAAGTAGTTGGGGACGTTTTGAAGGTTATGAAGGATTTAGCTAAAGAGGGAATGACAATGGTGGTCGTTACACATGAAATGGGCTTCGCAAAAGATGTCAGTGATAAAGTAATATTTATGGCAGATGGCGTTGTTGTTGAATCAGGTACACCACAGGAAATATTTGAAAAACCACAACATGAAAGAACTAAAAATTTCTTATCTAGAGTATTATAAGTGTAAAACAATTCAAAATTTAATTGTGAATGCCTGAGAGATGACAATTTCTCAGGCATTCATTTTTGTTATGTCTACACTCAACTGCTAACGATACGACAAGACAAACGTTATAAAAATAAAACGATTAAATCGAATAAAAATAAATGATGGATTAAAGTCTATGTCTTATATACTTTTAATCAATAATCATACATCACTATTTATTCATATGTTAGAATAACAAGAGTATATTTTTATAATGTGGGGGCAAAATCTTGGATGTAAAGCAGTTAAAAAAAGATATCATTGATTACGCACATACAATTGGTATTGACAGTATTGGTTTTACGACTGCCGATCCATTTGATGAATTGAAACAAAAGTTAGAAGATTATCACTCAAAAGGATATGCTTCAGGATTTGAAGAATCTGATATTGCATTAAGAACTGAACCTAAATTAAGCTTACCGACAGCGAGATCTATTATTGCTATAGCAGTTGGATATCCCAATAAACTTAAAGGGGCACCTAAAAGTGTACGTGGTGATAGACGCGGTATGTTTGCACGTGCTTCATGGGGCCAAGATTATCATACAATAATGAGAAAACGATTGGATCAATTGGCAACATATATCCAATCAATTGTACCTGATGTTGAAATTAAATCGATGGTGGACACTGGAGTATTATCAGATAGAGCTGTAGCGGAACGTGCAGGACTAGGATTTGCAGGACGAAATGGTTTTATTATTAATCCTGATTTAGGTACATGGACATATCTAGGTGAAATGCTCGTAAGTATACCGTTTGAACCAGATGATCCTATTTTAGATAGTTGTGGAGATTGTACAATTTGTGTTGATAGATGTCCTACAGGTGCTTTAGTAGGCAATGGCCAATTAAATAGTCAAAAATGTATTAGCTTTTTAACTCAAACTAAAGGTTATTTAGATGATGAGTACAGATATAAAATTGGCAATCGATTATATGGTTGTGACACATGCCAACAAGTTTGTCCTAAAAATAAAGGCATCAATACAGAACATGACGATATTATATTAGAACCTGAAATTTTGAAACCTAGATTAGTTCCATTATTGCAAATGAGTAATAAAGAATTTAAAAATACTTATGGTCATTTAGCGGGTGCATGGAGAGGTAAAAAACCTATACAACGAAATGCGATATTAGCGTTAGCTCATTTTAATGAAACAAGTGCTATACCTGAGTTAAAAGAAGTTGCATTACATGACCCTAGACCTATGATAAGAGGCACTGCATATTGGGCAATTGGTCAAATTGAAGGGGAAAATGCGCGTGAATTTATTCATACACATTATGAAAATGAAATTAAAGAAGTCCAAGTTGAAATGTTAAAAGGCTTGGAAATGAGGAGAGAAAAATAAATGACAAACCACATTGTATTATTTCAACCTGAAATCCCTGCAAATACTGGTAATATAGCTAGAACTTGTGCTGGTACCAATACACACTTACATTTGATTAAACCGCTTGGCTTTAGTACAGATGATAAGATGTTAAAAAGAGCAGGATTAGATTACTGGGAGCATGTTAATATTACATATCACGAAAATATAGAATCATTTTTTGAATCAACAGATGGTGAATATTATTTGTTAACAAAATTTGGTAAGCAAACATATAGTGATTTTGATTTTTCTGATACACAAAATAATCATTATTTTATTTTTGGTAGGGAAACAACTGGATTACCGGATTGGGTCAAAGACAAGTATCAAGACACTGCATTAAGAATCCCGATGAGTGATAAAATTCGTTCATTAAATCTCTCGAATACAGCAGCATTATTGATTTACGAAGCTTTAAGACAACAATCATTTCCGGGCTTATCTTAATAAAGATGATTGAAATTCAAAGTAAATGAACAATAAGTTGACTACATGTTATATTTAATGATAAGAAAATAGTATTCTATAATCATAGGTTAGTTTGAACGATAAATAATTAGGGTATAAATGAATTAATATTAACCATACTATTCTATGTAAAGCAAACCAAGAGGAGTGTATTTTAAAATGGCAATGAACTTTAAAGTATTTGAAGATAAGCAAAGAGTAGCTGAATATACAGCGGATATTTTGAGAAAACAATTTAATAACAACCCAATGACTATCGCAGGTGTTCATTTAACAAAAGATCATGCACCTGTATTAGATGAATTAAAAAAGAATGTTGATTTACATGCAGTTGACTTCAGTCAAATTAACATTTTAGATTATGATGAGAATCAATCATATTATGAAGCGTTAGGTGTACCACAAAGTCAAATTTATTCATTATCATACAATCAAGATGCTAATGACTTTATTTCAGATAAAATTAAAACCAAAGAAAATAAAGGTAAATTAGTATTACAAGTGGTTTCAATTGATGAAAGCGGTAATTTAGACGTAAGTGTTAGACAAGGTTTATTAGAAGCACGTGAAATCTTCTTAGTTGTTACTGGTAGTAATAAACGTGAAGTAGTTGAAAAATTATATAATGAAAATGGAAAATCTAATTTTGAACCAGCAGACTTAAAAGCGCACCGTATGGTTAACGTTATTTTAGATAAAGAAGCAGCAGCTGGATTACCTGAAGACGTAAAAGAATACTTCACAGCTCGCTTTGCATAACGAATAAGTGAGAAAGAGGTTATCTATATGACTCAAAATAAAGATTCTAGAACGAATTACCACGAAGAAGAAAATGCAATGGTAACTGATTTAGATGATTTAAAAGATTTAGGTAAAGAAATGGAACAAATTTCTGAAGAAAATGATGAAGATAAATTAAATCAATCTCATGATTCAGAATTGCGTTCTGATTTAGATCAAGAATAAATATTAACTCTTGTAATAGTGAAAGTTCTATTGCAAGAGTATTTTTATGTATTGATCAAAGAACTTTTATATAATTAATTCAAATTGACGTCATCCATCAAATCCTGCATTATGGTATGATATTGAAGAATCATGTTTAAAAGGAGATTACATATGCTAGGGAAGTATTGGAAATATTTAATGATCGCAACTGTTATTGTAAGTTTAATTTCAATCAAGGCATTTCCATTAGCACTAGGCGCATTATACTTACCGGTTTTATTTAAAATAGTACAATTACAGTTAAATCTTTCGAATGGTTTAATTGATGAGGTCAGTGCGCAAACATTTATTAAAAGTAATCAATCTGGCATTATCATCAGTGTCATTTGTTGTTTGGCTATTACTGGTATTTTAATGTATACATTAGATGATTTCTATAATAGCTTAACAGGTATTTTAAGTATCTTAATTAAAGTAAGTCCATTTACAATTATAATTAGTGCGATTCTATATATTTTAACTGCAATTGCAACGGTTCAAGCAACAAAACAAAAATTTCAATAATTTACATTTTAACTCTAGTTTTTGTAGTGAATTGCTATTAGAAACTAGAGTTTTTGTATTTGAAAAATATATGTAAACGTTTTACTTCTAAATTGATATGACAAATTAAATAGTGATATACTAGGATTAACAATGATAATAAGGGGAGAAAAAAATGTCAGTACGTATTGAACATGATACATTTGGAGAAATTGAAGTACCTGCAGATAAATATTGGGGTGCTCAAACAGAAAGAAGTAAACGAAACTTCCCAGTAGGTAAAGAGAAAATGCCTATTGAAGTTGTATACGGATTTGCTCAACTTAAAAGAGGTGCTGCATTAGCTAACAACGAGTTAGGGAAATTAAGTGATGCTAAAAAAGATGCTATCGTCTATGCTTGTGATAAAATTCTAAATGGTGAATTAGACGAACATTTCCCATTAGTTGTTTGGCAAACAGGAAGCGGTACACAAAGTAATATGAATGTGAATGAAGTAGTTAGTTATGTAGCTAATGAATATTTAAAAGAACATCAAAGTGATGAATCAATCCATCCGAATGATGATGTAAATAAATCTCAAAGCTCTAACGACACATTTCCAACAGCGATGCACGTTGCACTATATCACGAAGTTGAAACTAAATTAGAACCAGCGTTAAAACATTTACGCCAAACTTTAAAACAAAAAGAAGATGAATTTGAATCTATTATTAAAATTGGTCGTACACATTTACAAGATGCGACACCAATTGAATTAGGACAAGAAATTAGTGGTTGGCGTTATATGTTAGATAGATGTGAAACATTATTAAATGAATCTAAAAAGCATATACTAAACTTAGCAATTGGTGGTACTGCCGTAGGTACAGGAATCAATGCACATCCAGAGTTTGGAGACAAAGTTGCGAAATTTATCTCTGAAAACACAGGTTATGCATTTGTATCATCAGAAAACAAATTCCATGCATTAACGGCACATGATGAAGTTGTTCAATTGCATGGTACATTAAAAGCACTAGCTGGCGATTTAATGAAAATTGCTAATGATGTAAGATGGTTAGCTTCAGGTCCAAGAGCAGGCTTAGCTGAAATTTCAATTCCTGAAAATGAACCAGGTTCTTCAATTATGCCAGGTAAAGTTAATCCAACACAATGTGAAATGTTAACAATGGTAGCAGTACAAGTGATGGGTAATGACACTGCAGTAGGTATCGCAAGTTCACAAGGCAACTTTGAATTAAATGTATTTAAACCGGTCATTTTACACAATACATTACAATCAATTTACTTATTAGCAGATGGTATGGAAACATTTAATAATAACTGTGCCGTAGGTATTGAACCTATTGAGGAAAATATTGACAATTACTTAAATCAATCATTAATGTTAGTGACTGCTTTAAATCCACATATTGGATATGAAAAAGCAGCCCAAATAGCTAAAAAAGCACATAAAGAGGGCTTAACACTTAAAGAATCAGCTATTCAATCAGGTTATGTTACTGAAGAACAATTTGAAGAATGGATTAAACCAGAAGATATGGTAGACCCTCACTAGAATCAATATAATAATTAAAAGCTAGGAAGATTAAATAAATATAATCTTCCTAGCTTTTTTATGAAATCTCATCATCTAAACTAACTGATATACATTCTTTAGTTAAAGGATGTTCTAATTCGATTTTATAACTGTGTAATTCTAATTGTCTTAATGTTGAATCACCGTATAATGGATCTCCAATGACAGGGTGTCCGATTTCTGCTAGATGTACACGAATTTGGTGTGTACGTCCTGTATCTAATTTAATTTCTAACTCACACACATTTTCCTTAACCATATTTGAAGAAAGAATATGTGTAATCGCACGTTGACCTGTATTAGATATACGTTTCTTATTTGGATGAAACTTATCTTTACCAATGGGTTTATCAATTGTTTGGGGTTTGATAGGTAATAAGGCTTTAACATGTGCTTTATAGATGCGGGTGATATCATTTTCTTCTAGCATTCTATCTAATATCTTTTTCATTAATGGATTTTTTGCCACAATTAATAAACCAACTGTTTCTTGGTCTAATCGATGTATAGGTTCTACATAATCACTATCAATAGTATAAATAAGATGATTCATTAAAGTATTACTTTCTTTTAAATCATTTGGATGTGTTTTGACACCTTTAGGTTTTAGCACAATCGCAAAATCATCGTTTTCATAGTAAACTTGTGCGTAACGATAACTTGGTAAGTAATTACTTTTTTCTTCTGGTGTAGGTATAAATACTTCATCACCGGAATTGACCTTATCAGATAAACGACTTGTTTCTTTATTAATAGTAATATCTTTAGACATATTTAATAAATGTAAGTCTTTTTTAGGTAACTTTAAATCTTGGAAAATCTCTCTCAATGTATATTGATCATAATTTTCAGGTATTGTAAATTTCATAAAATCCTCCTATAGTTACTCTTAATCATATCATAAAATGTATTATTGCAATATAAAATCAAGTTAAATAATACCCTTTGTATCACCGTCATGCGCCATAATGACGTTGATATGTTTTTTTATATTACATGAAACGGTATAATAGAATAGATATTCAAATTATTTTTGGAGGTAATTATGGAAAAACCAACACGCATCGCTCTCCTTAAAGAAATTGCAGAATTTTTGAATGAAGAAACAGAAATATATAGTATGATGCAAGGTGCAATTCAATCTTTGATAGAAGGAAGTGACTTTACGACGGGTTGGATTTTCTTTATCGATGATTTTGGCCATCATGAATTAGTTTCCAGTGTGAACTTGCCAGGAGCACTATCTAAAAATCAATGTCACTATATGACTGATGGATCATGTTGGTGTGTACGTGCCTATCAAAATGAAAAACTGACGAAAGCGTCTAATATCATTAATTGCTCAAGAATTAATTTAGCCAATCGTGCGCATTATGAAGAAACAGACGATATTACGCACCATGCAACAGTGCCACTGAGATCTGGTGAAGAACAATTTGGTTTATTAAATGTTGCTACACCAAATAAAAGCCATTATAGTCAGGAAGATTTAGCACTATTAGAATCAGTGGCCTTTCAAATTGGTTCAGCTATCAAGCGTATAATGTTAACTGATAAAGAAAAAGAAAATGCTCGAATTAATGAAAGAAATCGGTTAGCTAGAGATTTACATGATTCGGTTAATCAAATGTTATTTTCATTAAAATTAACCGCACATGCTGCCTATGGTATTTCAAACGAAGAAATGTCAAAAAAAGCCTTTAAAACAATTGAGGAAACAAGTCAAAATGCGGTTAATGAAATGCGTGCACTCATTTGGCAATTAAAACCTGTTGGATTAGAGCAAGGAATGTTACATGCACTGAATCATTATAGTGAATTGTTACAGTTGAATTTAACTGTTCATGTGGATGGATTGATCGATGTTACCAATGTCATTGAAGAAAATGTTTATCGTATGGTTCAAGAATGTCTAAACAATGTAAGAAAGCATGCGAAAACAAAAGAAGTTACTTTAACTTTAAAACAGACAAATGAAAAACTTTATGTGATTGTTCAAGACGAGGGAAAAGGATTTGACAATACAAAGCAAATGTCAGATACATCGAATGGTTTAAAGCATTTACAACAACGTACAGATATTTTAAAAGGACGTCTACGTATCGATTCAAAGCCATTAAAAGGTACTCGTATTGAAATAGAAATACCATTGAACTAATTATTTAAAGGAGTATAACGATGAATAAAATCATATTAGTCGATGATCATCATATTGTAAGACAAGGCTTAGAATTTTTATTATCTACTGTAGAAGATATAGAGGTTGTACAAGGGTTTGCTGAAGGTAAACTATTTTTAGAATACCTAGAAAACAATGAACAGCCGGATATTGTGTTATTAGATTTAGTTATGCCAGATATGAATGGTATTGAAATAACTGAGTATTTGAAAAAGCATTATCCTAACATTAAAATTTTAGTGTTAACAAGTTATGTTGATGATGAACATGTCATTTCTGCCATAGAAAAAGGTGCTGATGGCTATGAAATGAAAGACGTCGAACCACAGAAACTTATTGAAACGATTCATAATGTACTTAATGGGAAGCGAATCATTCATCCAGATGCAAAACATGTTATAGACTCTATGAGTTCTAAACCGCATTTTACAAATAAATTATCTAAAAGAGAAACAGAAGTACTTAAAGAAATGGTAAAAGGCAAAACAAACAAAGAAATTGCTAATACATTATTTGTATCCGAAAAAACAATTAAAACACATGTCAGTCATATCTTTAGTAAATTACAAGTGAGCGATCGTACACAAGCTGCAATTTATGCTATGGAAAATAAACTGATTTAATTAAAAAGTTAATAGCAGTAAAAATAATGCTCAATTATTGATGGTTAAATAACTAAGTTTTTACAAATTATGTTAAAAATTTAAGTATTTTGATAATTTTGCCTTTAATAAAAATGAGCTTAAAACGAAATTGACTCTTTTATTTTCATTAAAAATATATTAAGATGTAATTTGTGTTTCAAGAAATGTGTATAATTGCAATTTCTTGTGTCCGGATATAAATTCTCTTCAAGAAAGGTAGATAATAGAATGGATAGACAGAGTTTTACAGATTTAATTCAAACAAAATTTAAAATGGTTCGTATAGAAGCAGGATATACACAAGATACAATGGCTCAAACAATTGGACTTTCTAAAAAAACATTAGTTCAAATTGAAAAAGAACGTGTATTACCAAATTGGACAACATGTGTTTCAATTTGTGCGTTATTTAGAGATTCAGATGTTTTGAATAGCACGTTTGGTTGTGATCCATTAGAAATCGTCCAAACAATATCTAGAAATCATTGTGCTTATCCAAATCACTCAACAACTAGTGATATTTATTGGAATACAATTGAAACTAGAAGCGGTTATATTTTACAAAGTAATAAAGTTAGCAATATTTACCGTGTATTAAATCCTGAAAAACAACCTATTTTCGGCACTTCTAAAATGAGAGAAGCAGAAACTTATTTCAATAGAAATGCTAAAGAAGAACTAGTTCATATTTAATTTTTCTCAAATAAGTGATAGTAGAATCTTAAAATGATTTAATCACTTATTTTTATTAACATAGAAGATGTTTTAGTTATTGACTATACATATTAGCCTAGGCCGTCAACAAATGATGACTTAGGCTTTTATTTGTACTGTGGGTAATTATAACGACTTATTTTAAGTTAGTTGGTAAATGAAAAAAGTTTTATAAGTATAAATTAACGAAACCTAAGGAAATTAAATGCTATAATAAATCATGATTTTTTATATTTTGAAGGGAGTCTATGTCATGCATGCTTTGTTAATCATCTTATTTATGATGGTGGTTGGTGCCGTTATTGGTGGGTTAACTAACGTCATAGCTATCAAAATGTTATTTCACCCGTTCAATCCATATTACATTTTTAAAATAAGAGTTCCATTCACACCAGGTTTAATTCCGAAAAGAAGAGATGAAATTGCAAATAAAATTGGTCAAGTTATTGAAGAACATTTGCTTACAGAAGATCTCATGAGACAAAAATTAAATGATGGAAAAGCTAAAAGTACGATAAACGATATTATTTTAAAACAGATACAACAACTGAAAGCAGATGATATGACTATTCACTATATTGCAGAAAAAGTTGATTTTAATATCGATTATTTTATAGAACATCAACTACACGAAGAAGTAGAATCAATGCTAATGAAATATTACAGGTCTCATCAACAATCTACAGTTAAAGATGTATTACCTCAGGAATTAATTGAGTTGATTGAAGAAAGACTGAATGAAGTTGGTGATTTAATTTGTGAACGTGCACGTGTTTATTTATCTTCACCAAAAGGTACGCACGACATCAATGATATGTTAGAAACATTCTTTAATGAAAAAGGTAAAATTGTAGGTCTATTACAAATGTTTATGACACGAGAGAGTATTGCTGATCGAATACAACAAGAATTAATTCGCTTAACAAATCATCCGAAAGCCAAATCAATTATTGATCAAGTGATCAATAATGAATTTGAAACATTAAAACAAAAGCAACTAGGTGAATTAGTATCAAATGAACAGTTTGAAAATATTGCTACAACTGCAACATCATTAATGATGACGCAATTTAATTTACAAGATAAAATAAGAAAACCTATTAATGAATTGGCACCTCAGTTTATTCATTATTTAGAAAACGAGTTGTCTAGCAAACTGACAGATATCATTATTAATCAAGTATCAAACAATTTAACAACTATTATGCATAAAATTAATTTAAGACAACTTGTTGAAGATCAAATCAACACATTTGATTTAGACTATATAGAAAAAATTATTATCGATATTGCTAATAAAGAATTAAAATTAATTATGTCATTAGGTTTTATACTTGGTGGTATTATAGGAATTTTCCAAGGTATAGTCGCAATCTTTGTCTAACTAAATGATATGTGTTACATTTATTAAGAGTGTTGAAACACAAATTAACTCAAAGGAGTGCAATGAACAATGGCAGTAAATTTATATGATTATGCAAACCAATTAGAGCAAGCATTAAGAGATAGTGATGAATACAAAGCTATTAAAGATGCTTATGCTAAAGTAAAAGATAACGAAGAATCAAAAAAATTATTTGATGAATTCCGTGAAACTCAAATGAATTTCCAACAAAAACAAATGCAAGGTGAAGAAATTCCTGAGGAAGACTTACAAAAAGCTCAAGAACAAGCTCAAGCAATTGAAAAAGATGAAAACATCTCTTCATTAATGCAAGCTGAACAAAAAATGAGTCAAGTATTCCAAGAAATCAACCAAATCATCGTTAAACCATTAGATGAAATTTACGCTGACTAATAGTTAGTTATTTATTCGTAGCTACAGTACTTATTAAGTGCTGTAGCTTTTTTTATATTATGAATGAATAACTATGTTCAACATCGACTGTTATGTTTCACATATGGTAAAATGATTAGATATAAAGGAATATTGTGACTGGATTTTTATTTGGTAATTAGAATACGAAATGTATCTTTATTATGTTAAATACTTTTTAATTAACTTCAGTCATAAAGTGTCTTTAATAAGGAGAATAGAGCTTATGGTTAAATTTATACATTGTGCGGATTTACATTTAGACAGTCCTTTTAAATCTAAAAGTCATTTGAGCCCCAATATATTTGAGGATGTTCAAAAAAGTGCGTATGAAAGTTTTCAACATATTGTTGATTTAGCATTACAAAAAGAAGTAGATTTTATCATCATTGCTGGTGATTTATTCGATAAAGAAAATCGAACATTACGAGCTGAGGTGTTTTTAAAAGAGCAATTCGAACGATTAGAAAAAGAACAAATTTTCGTTTACATTTGTCATGGTAATCATGATCCATTGTCAACAAAGATATCATCAAATTGGCCTAAAAATGTATCTGTATTTTCAAACCAAGTAGAAACTTATCAAGCGATTACTAAAGATGGAGAGACAATTTTTATACATGGATTTAGTTATCAAAATGATGCTAGTTATGAGAATAAGATTGATAGCTTTCCATCTAGTCAGGGACAACAAGGTATACATATCGGGGTGCTACATGGTACTTATAGTAAGTCATCTGTTAAAGATAGATATACTGAATTTAGACTAGAAGATTTAAATAGTAAATTGTACCATTATTGGGCGTTAGGTCACATACATGAAAGACAACAATTAAGTGACTTACCAGTTATTAATTATGCTGGTAATATTCAAGGTCGACATTTTAACGAAAAAGGTGAAAAAGGCTGTTTACTTATCCAAGGGGATAATTTAAAGCTCACTACACAATTCTATCCGACACAATCTATTAAATTTGAAGAAGCAACTATTGAAACTTCAGAAACAACTAAACAGGGCTTGTATGAAGCAATCCAAGCATTTAAAGATAAAGTACGAGAAGAAGGAAAAGCATTTTACCGCTTAAATGTCATTATCAATAGTGAATCAATGATGTCACCTCAAGATATATTACAAGTCGAAGAAATGATTACGGACTATGAAGAAAATGAAAAAGATTTTGTATTTATAGAGGATTTAAATTTAAAATATAAATCGAATGACGAGTCTCCATTAGTAAATGAGTTTTCAAATGATTTATTAAATGATAGAACAGTCTTCGATAAAGCAATGTCGGATTTATATTTAAATCCACGTGCTTCTAAATATTTAGATGACTATACAACTTTTGATAAAACAGAGCTAGTCAATCATGCTGAAGATTTATTAAAGGCAGACATGAGAGGTGAACAAAATGATAATTAAATCACTTGAGATATATGGCTATGGCCAATTTGTTCAGCGAAATATTGAGTTTAACCAATCATTTACAGAAATTTTTGGTGAAAATGAAGCTGGTAAATCAACGATTCAAGCTTTCATCCATTCTATATTGTTTGGCTTTCCAACTAAGAAGTCTAAAGAACCACGTTTAGAACCAAGATTAGGTAATCAATATGGTGGTAAATTAACGCTTCAATTAGACGATGGAAATGTCATTGAAGTAGAACGTATCAAAGGTAGCGCTCAAGGTGACGTTAAAGTATATCTAGAAGATGGTAGCGTTCGAGATGAAGAATGGTTACAAAAGAAATTGAATTATATATCTAAAAAGACATACCAAGGTATATTTTCTTTTGACGTCCTAGGCTTACAAGATATTCATCGTAATTTAAATGAAAAACAACTACAAGACTATTTACTTGAAGCGGGTGCTTTAGGGTCCACTGAATTTACAAGCATGAGAGATACGATTAGTCAGAAAAAGGACGAATTGTATAAAAAGTCAGGTAAAAATCCAATTATTAATCAACAAGTGGATCAGTTAAAACAATTAGAAGCACAAATACGTGAAGAAGAAGCGAAACTTGATACGTATCACAGATTAGTTGATGAAAAAGACAAATCTTCACGCCGTCTTGACAATATCAAACAGAACTTGAATCAACTCTCTAAAATGCATGAAGAAAAGCAAAAAGAAGTAGCATTACATGATCAAACACAAGAATGGAAACAATTAGAACATGCATTAAATGTTGAACCATTACATTTTCCTGAAAAGGGGATTGATCGTTATGAAGCTGCAAATGCGCAAAGACAATCCTTGCTCAGAGACATTAGTTTAAGAGAACAACAATTGGCTCATATCAAACAAGATAATGAATCTTTAGAACCTGCTAAACAGTCTGATATTGATGCCTTTAATAGTTTATATCAGCAAGAAAATGAAATTAAACAAAAAGAATATGAATTAAGATCTTTAGAAAAAGAAATTTCTGATAAACAACGTGATAAAGAAAGTATGCAATCTAATATTGGTTGGAATGAAACGCATCATGATGTTGATAGTTCAGAGGCAATGAAGAGCCATATTAGTGATCAAATTAAAAACAAGCAAGAGCAAGTCGCGTATATTCAACAATTAGAACGTAGTATTGAAGATAATAAAATTGAACAAAACGCAAATAGCAATGAATTAGATCACTTAGAAAATCAACTTGTTCCAGAAGAAACTTTTGAAAAGAAAAAAGAGCACAAACAACAAATTGTTGAATTAAATGAGAAAGAAAATCTCTATGAAAAATTAAAAGAAACATTTGAAATTGAACAAGAGCGAAAAAACAAACGCCAAAAAATGTTGCGTATGGTATTTATTTTACTAGCAATAGTTGGCGCAGCGTTAACCGTTTTCGCATTTTTAACGCAAAACATGATTTTTGGTATTATATTTGCTGTATTAACTGTTGTGTTTGTAATCGGTATATTCCTAGTGAAATCTAAGGAAGTAGATTATAGCGAAACAATCACACAAGAAATTGACGATTTAGAAAAACAATTAGAAGTTTTAGAAAATCAATATGATTTAGACTTTGATTTAGATGAGCAACAACGTACACGTGATCATTGGCAACATGCTTTAAAAAATAAAGACGTTCTAGATGAAAAATCAAATTATATGAACAATGCATTATCTAAGGCAGAACAACGTTTAAATGATATTAATCAAAATATTGAAGTTGCGAAACAAGAGTTACATCTTTCACCAAAAATATCAGATAGCCTTATTGTTGAAAGTATAGGTACAATGGGCCAAATCAAATCAAATGATCAGTATATTGATGAATTAAATTCTAAACGTCATCAAATAGTAAATGATTTAGAGGCATTTTATAATCATGCTGAAGCAGTGACACAATCACAATTTACTTACTTTAATAAAATGTCATTCTTCCACGATGTGAAACAATGGCTTAAAAATGCTGAAGAAAGTAATGAAAAGTGGCATAAAAATACTGAACAAAGTAAATTATTAAATGATGAGTTATCACAGCTACGAACACACTTAGAGGATAATAATCAAACGATTAACGAATTATTTAATCATATCGGTGTGGCTACGGAAGAAGAATATTATCAACATCATGAAAAATATCAAACATATATAAAACAATTGACGCGTTTCAATGATTTAACAAAATATCTTGAAAATCAAAATTACTCATATGATGCTAGTTCACAATTAAGTGATAAAACAACAGCACAGTTAAACGAGGAAAATCAATTACTTGCACACCAAGTTGACCAATATAATGAACAATATTTGGATATGCAAGCTGAAGTGAGTGATCTTAATGCTCAAATTGCGCAAATGGAAACAGATACGACATTAACACAATTACGTCATGAATATCATAGCTTGAAGAATAGAATGAATAGCATAGCTAAAGATTGGGCAAGTTTAAGTTACTTACAAAGTTTAGTAGATGAACATATAAAACAAATTAAAGATAAACGTTTACCACAGGTGATTAATGAAGCTATTCTTATTTTCACAAATCTTACTAACGGTGCTTATACTAATATTTATTATTCAGAAGAAGCTATTCAAGTTAAACATGAAAATGGTCAAATGTACCAACCTGTAGAGTTAAGTCAATCTACGAAAGAGTTGTTATATGTTGCACTTAGATTGAGTTTGATTAAAGTATTAAAACCATATTATCCATTCCCAATTATTGTGGATGATGCGTTTGTACACTTTGATAAAGATCGTAAAGAAAGAATGTTAAATTACTTAAGAACATTATCAACGGATCATCAAGTACTATACTTTACGTGTACTAATGATAATATTGTTCCAACTAAAGAAATGATTACATTAAATAAATTAGAGAAAGGCGGGAAATAATGAGAAATGTAGAAAAATTAAATCCCGGTGATTCAGTTAATCACTTCTTTTTAATCCACAGAGCAACACAAGGTGTGACAGCTCAAGGTAAAGACTATATGACACTTTATTTACAAGACAAAAGTGGAGATATTGAGGCTAAATTATGGACTGCAACGAAAGAAGATATGCAGACATTGAAGCCAGAAGAAATCGTACATGTAAAAGGTGATGTCATTAACTATCGTGGTCGTAAACAAATGAAAGTGAATCAAATTCGATTAGCGACACCTGAAGATAACATGAATACACAAGATTTCGTAGATGGAGCACCTATGTCTCCAACTGAAATTCAAGAAGCACTTTCCCATTATATGTTAGATATTGAGAATGCTAATTTACAACGCATTACAAGACATTTAATTAAAAAGTATCAAGAAAGTTTCTTTACATTTCCAGCTGCAAGTTCACATCATCATAATTTTGCGAGTGGTTTAAGTTATCATGTTTTAACGATGTTAAAAGTTGCTAAATCTATTTGTGATATATACCCACTATTAAATAGAAGCCTATTATATAGTGCCATCATTTTACATGATTTAGGAAAAGTAAAAGAGCTTAGTGGACCTGTGGCTACAACGTATACTGTTGAAGGTAATTTATTAGGGCATATTTCAATTGCAAGTGATGAAGTGGCTGAAGCAGCAAAAGAGCTTGGAATCGAAGGTGAAGAGGTGATGTTATTAAGACATATGATCTTAGCTCATCACGGTAAATTAGAGTTTGGTTCACCTAAAATGCCGCATTTAAAAGAAGCCGAGATTCTATTTTTCATAGATAATATAGATGCTAAAATGAATATGTTTGAAAAAGCATTTAAGAAAACTGAAAAAGGCCAATTTACTGAGCGAATCTTTGGTCTTGAAAATAGACAATTCTACAATCCAATACAATTAGATTAATATGAAAAAAGGTGATGAACTCGAATATGAATTCATCACCTTTTAATTTAATCTATTATCTATATATTTCAAAAGTGAGTAGAGATGATATAATAATATCGTCGCCTATCTCTCAGGCGTCATTTTGACGATGAGAGGGGGTGTTACTTCCATGACTGAAATCTTTGTTCATATCGCAACTACTGTTATTAGTGGTTGTATCGTTACATTATTTGCGCATTGGCTACGCCATCGTAACGATAAGTAAATAGGCGACACATGTAGCTACACTAAAAAATCCCCTCACTACCGCAAATAGTGAGGGGATTGGTGTTTCCATACTGAAATCTTTGTTATATATATTATAACATGTGTAAATAGGATTGCAAAATGTTACAGTCGTCAATGCTAATTTTGAATTATGAGCCTGTCATTCCTGGAGCACCTTGTTGCATGCTAGCGCCACCTTGTGATGACTGTTGTTCTTGTTGTTTAATCTTGTCTGGATCTAAAATTGTATCATCAACAGCTTTTTTAATATCTCTATCTTTATAATCTACTTTATATTCATCTAGAATTTCTTTATAAGCATCGGTAAGTAATTTAGGGTCTTTTTGAATTTTTTGTTCTAAAATTTTAGATTTTAGATTTGATTTTTCTGAATTAAAGTCAGTTTCTTTGTCAGCTTTAATGATATGGTAACCATAATCTGTTTTGACAACTTTAGTAACTTCACCTTCTTTAAGTTTAAATAGTGCTTTGTCGAAGCTTTCCATCATTTGTCCTTTTGTTACATAGCCAAGGGAACCATCTTTTTTAGCACTAGATTTATCCATAGATTCTTTTTTGGCGATTTCTCCAAATTTACTTGGATCTTTAGAAACTTCTTTTTGAATTTCTTCAGCTTTTTGTTTAGCTTTCTTATCTGATAAGCCTTCTTTATCACTATCTTTAGATTTGACTTTGATTAAGATATGAGAAGCTTTTTTAGTATTATCTTTGATTTCTTTGTCCGAAACTTTAATCTTATCATTTAATAATTCTTTCTGATAAGCAGATAAACGTTTTTGATCTTTGTATTCATCCATTGACATACCTTGTTGTTTTAAAACACTTTCAAATTGTTCTTTACCACCATATTGCTTTTCTTCTTTTTTGATATCTTTATCAATATCTTTAGTATCTACTTTATCTTTATATTTATCAGCGAGAATTTTATCTAGAGCGATACTGAATGATTTACTAGCAATTTGATCTTTGCCAATTTTCTTCATAACATCCTCAACTTTAACATCACCAGCTTTAGATGATATGAGCGTGTTCTCTTTTGAATCTGTCGAATCTGAGCCACATGCACCTAGTAAAAGGGCACTTGCTGTCACTGGTATCATGATTTTGTTAAATGCTTTCATATGTTGTTAGCTCCTTTATGTATATAATCAACGTAAATATAACATATAAAAGGGAAGGTACCAATTCAAAACCCTCTCTATAGGACTATAGTACTAGGTGATTTATAGACAAAAGTCCATGACGATAAAAAAC
>NZ_JBXVVK010000019.1:0-20753 GCF_057219715.1 Staphylococcus sp. 510
ATAGCAACTAAAATGTATGGTTAGGGTGTATATTAATTATGAGGTGAAAATCAATGATTGTTGGCTATGCGTGAGTATCATCGATCGATCAAAATTTAGAAAGACAACTTGAAAATTTAAAGACGTTTGGGGCTGAAAAAATATTTACAGAAAAACAGTCTGGGAAATCTATTGAAAATAGACCAGTATTTCAAGAAGCACTTAACTTTGTAAGAACGGGAGATCGATTCGTTGTGGAATCTATTGATCGTTTAGGACGTAATTATGATGAAATTATTGAAACTGTGAATTACTTAAAAGAAAAAGACGTTCAGTTAATGATTACAAGTTTACCTATGATGAATGAAGTTATTAGTAATCCATTACTGGATAAATTTATGAAAGATTTAATTGTTCAAATTTTAGCAATGGTTTCAGAACAAGAGAGAAACGAAAGTAAACGTCGACAAGCACAAGGAATTCAAGTTGCGAAAGAAAAAGGCGTTTATAAAGGACGACCTTTACTTTATTCGCCAAACGCGAAAGATCCTCAAAAGCGTGTTATCTATCATCGAGTTGTCGAAATGTTAGAAGAAGGCCAAGCAATTAGTAAAATTGCAAAAGAAGTAAATATAACAAGGCAGACTGTTTATAGAATTAAACACGATAAGGGATTATCTTGATAAATAGGTTGTCAATGCAAATGAGCGTTTCTCACAGCGTTCTAAAACGCATATTAATCATCTATTATGAGATTTTAATAATAAAACAAGAAAAGAGAGGGTAAAAACTCCCTCTCTTTTCTTCTATATTCTTTTTCTCAAAAATGATCGGTTATGGTACTATTGTTATTTACTTTATTATAATACTTTAAAGAAATATTCAATATAAATTAGTGTATAGTTTTTAAGTTATATCATGAATAGATTGTCCTGTTAATTCCCATTTTTTATCTGATACATGTTTAACAAACCTTGTATCATGTGATGTAAACAAAATGATTCCAGGATATTTATTCATAAACATTTCTAATGCTTCTAATGTTTTAATATCTAAAAAATTAGTTGGTTCATCCAAAATTAACATATTCGCTTTCGTTGAAAATAATACTGCTAACGATAATTTCGTTCTTTCCCCACCACTCAAAACATTACAAGAACGCTCAAGTGCTTCATTTAAACCCAAGTTATTTAAAATAGCTCTACTGAATGATTCTGATGAATCCGTTTCATCCATTAAATATTGCAATAATGAAACGTCACGCATGTCTTCATAAGCAAGTTGACGATAGTATGCCATTTGCACTTTAGGAGAACAATCAATTCCCTCTATTTGGTGGTAAATAGCTTCAAGTAAAGTTGTCTTACCTACACCATTTGCACCTACGAGCGCTATATTTTTGCCATATGGTATTTGGAATCGTACTTGTGTTAGCAGTTTTTGACTTCCTTTAACCAATGTTAGATTTTGTGCAATGATTGGATAATTATTATGGATATCATAAATTTTATTTTGTGGAAAATTGAATTCATGATAACTTTGTGGTTTTTCAACTTCTTCCAAATGTTCCATTCTTTTTTCAATATGCTTAGCTTGTTTTTGAGCAGCCTTCTCAACCGTGCCTTTTTGTTTTGATGCACTTAAACGATCTGGTGCTATACTTTTATTTTTTTGTTTTGATGATGCTTGTGCCATTTGTTGCGCTTGATTTCGTTTAGCTTTACTGGCTTGGGACAATCTTTGTTTTTCACTTATATACTGTTCATATTTACGTTGTTGTTCTAACTGTTCTTGTTCATATTGATTTTGATACTGTGTGTAATTACCTTTAAACACTCTTATTGTGCCATCTTCTTGTATATCCCAAATTGTGTCAGCAATTTGGTCTATAAGTGCTCTATCGTGACTTACTATAATTAAAGTACCATAGTAATATTTTAAAATATTATTCAGATAATCTTTACCAATTTTATCCAAGTGATTTGTAGGTTCATCTAAAAGTAATATCGGACTATAATTTGATATGACATTAGCTAATTTATATTTTGCTTTTTCACCACCACTCATACTGTCGGTTGTATGCATAGGTATATGGAGTTCACTCATTAAACTACCGTCTAACGTGTTAAAATCATTTTCCACATCCATGTTAAGCTGTTCAAAATATTGAATTTCGCCATTCGTTTCAACTGTTCCAGATTCTGGTTTTGTTTTTTGAGCAATCATATTTAGTAATGTGGTTTTGCCAGTACCATTACCCCCAATAAGTGCTATTTTTTCAAATTGGTAAGCATAAAGATGATCGATGTTAAGTGATCGTAAATCTGTCAATTTATGATTGATTTGGTTAAATTTAATTGTATATTGTTCCATATTTATACACTCCTTGTATATTTAAAGGACGTGTACGCAAAAAATGAGACAGGCTACTCCCGTCTCATTCACATTACACTTTCAAACACTTAAAGAATTATTACGATGTTTTAGTATTTGAAAGCGTTTATTATTCCTATCGAAGGATAAAAAATGACATAAGTCATCCTATGAGTGTGTGTATTGCGGACAAGCCTTTTTGAATTAATTTAGTTTTGTATTCAAAAAGGTTTATTTGAGTCTCATAGAAGCTGTCATTTTAATCCTCCTTCATCGATAAAATAGTAATGTTAATATAACATTTTATTGGTTTTTTTACAATATATCTCTAAGTACAAAGATCATATAATAAAAGTATAAAATTACAATTTGAGATTGATTATACATCTTGTTAATTTAGAGTGTACTTATAAAATGCAGCACTTCATTTAATTTATATTTATGTATCTCAACATGTATTTAAATAATTTATTTTTTTATGATACATTAAGTTTGGATTTAAAATATATCTAAATAATTAAAAAGGAGATAATTGTATGGATGTTTTAACAGTAGAACATTTAACAAAAAAGATAGGTAATAAGACTATTCTCAAAGATATTTCTTTAAATTTAAAACGAGGACAGATTGTCGGTCTTGTTGGAGCAAATGGGGCAGGAAAAACATCTTTGATGAAAGTTATATTAGGCTACTCGATTTATCAAGAAGGTAACTTTGAAGTTATTGAAAATAAGCATAAAAAAAGTAACGTTGGTGCATTGATCGAAAATCCAGGAGTATATCCCTTTATGTCAGGCTATGACAATCTTAAACTACTAAATGAAACTAAAAATACTCAAGATATTGATACAATTGTCTCTCAACTTAAAATGGATGAGTATATACATAATAAAGCCAAAACATATTCCTTGGGTATGAAACAAAAATTAGGTATTGCAATAGCTTTCTTAAATCAACCCCAATTAATTATTTTAGATGAACCTATGAATGGGTTAGATCCTAGGGCTGTAAGAGATGTTAGAGAACTCATTGTAAAAAAAGCGGAAGAGGGCGTTACCTTTTTAATTTCTAGCCATATATTAAGTGAGTTAGTAAAAATCACCAATTCTATCCTTATCATTAACAAAGGTAAAATTGTTACTGAAACTACCGAAGAAGAATTAAACCAATATAAAGATAACGATTTAGAAAATGTATTATTAAGTATCATTGATAAGGAGGATCAATCGTAAAATGGGCACTTTAATTAAGCAAGAATGTTTTAAATTGTTTAAAAAGAAATCGACGTTTATTATACCAATTATCATTATGTTATTAATGGTTGTTCAAGCTATAATATCTAAAAACTATGATGATGTTTTTTCTCCACAATCATCTATTGAATCAGCATTTAGTGGTTTTTCATGGTTTATCTTTTTATTAATTATTCAAGCCAGCACCATTATTTCAATGGAGTTTTATCATGGTACAATTAAAAATCTTCTCTATCGAAAATATACGAGAACAAGCATTATTATTAGTAAAATTATTACATTAATACTTTTTTCACTACTGTATTTTATTGTTAGTATTGTTGTAGGAATTATTCTATGGGCTATTTTCTTCAACGATATCAATCTCCTTGAAAGTAAGGGTGATGCGTTATCGTTATTAAGTAAAATGTTATTAACTGGACTAGGTACATATGTTGGAACATGGTTAGTCTTAAGTATCACCTTATTAATTTCATGTGCAATGAAAAGTCCCGGTGTCTCTATTGCTGTCGGTATTGTATTGTATTTTGCCACTTCAATTTTGTCAGGGATATTAACAATTGTTGTAGATAAATGGGAATGGTTAAAATGGAACCCTATTAGTATGATGAATATTATGGTTCAAATTGTTGATAAAAACATGAAAAAATTCACAAAATTAGAACTGCATGAATTATTTATTGGTAATATTGTTTATATTATTATTTTCTTAATCATCGTAGTATTTGTCTTTAAAAAGAAAAATGTCTAATCTAACTCAACACACTTTATAATTTTGCATTCCTCTACTAACCAGTGTTATAATCTACTTAACTCCCGTAAGGGCGCACTTATACGTTTGTTCCAAACGCTAGTGTAGATCCGTCATCGACCTGCGTCGATTTTTAATTTTAAATTCAAAGAAACGGCTTGAGATATTCCGAGCAGTTATAAAAATTAATTTGTGTCGAATATCGCTACTACATTCTTGAAAAAGTGATGTAGATTTTTAGCCCATAACTTTTTTTATTTACATCGACGATACGGCGTCGAAGGAAAAATAAACAGACCGTACGAAAGAAAAAGTCAATCCACTTTGTCTGGGTTGGCTTTTATTTTTATATCCAAAGGCGCACTTACACACCTAAAAAAGTGTCGTACTAAAACCAAAACTCATATGTGATAAGCTAATATCCTTATTTTGCATTTTAAGGGGTATTTTATATGTTTTTTTACATAAGCTCTTAAAACACAAATGAGAGCCAAATAAAGGTTCTGTATGGACTATGATTGCCTCATTCACTCTGTTTACATAACCAATGATTATCAGAAGTTATTTAAAATAAGAGTGTGTCATTACAGTCTAAAGTAATGACACACTCTTTCAATATATATATAATACTAATACTTATTTTTTTCCAAAAATTCTCCTAACACTTCATCAACTATAGCTTTTATAGATGTATCCTTATCTAATGCCATTTGATTTAGTCTTTTTTTTATATCAGTGTCCACTCTCATAGTCGTACTTTTAGATACCGGTTTATAATTTTCCGTATATTTTACCTCAGATGTATCTATGTTATCTAAAAATCCTGCCATAAATATCACTCACCCTCAATTAATCTAATTCTATTAACTAATTCTTCGTAGACTTTGTTAAACATATATATAACTTTTTTGTCATGCATATCTTTATCTTTTATTCCATCAGCGGCAAATTTTTTTATTCTTTCTCTTTGATATATCTGGTTCTCAAAGAGTGCTTCAGAAAATGCTGATTTAGACATATCTAATATCTGTTTATCTACACGTCCACTTTTTTTAATTAATACTGGAACAGCGCCAACCAATTCAAACGATAAATCTGATTCTTTTTTTCGATCCCTTAAAAAATTAACAAATGAAAGACTACTTTCATAAGCAGATTGTTGTGTTTGAAATACCATTAAAATGTAATCACTTGCATAAACAGCATTATTAGTGAAATCAGAGTTAATAGTAGGTGGTACATCAATAAATATATAGTCGAAATCGTGAATTTCTTTAATTTTTTCAACCACATTTTTTAAAATATATCTTTTCTTTAGAATATCTGTCTTTGAAATGATATCGGATAAGTTAGCCAAAGATGAATCAGCTGGTAATAGTGATAATTTGGAAGTTAATTTCACAATACTTTGATCTATATTTCCATTTTTTAGCATGTTTATAAATGAAATCTTTTCTTCCTCAAATTCCGGATAAGTTCTTTTCATAATTTGAGTTGCATTTCCCTGAGGATCAAAATCTATTAAAAGTACTTTTTTATCATAATTTTCAGATGCAATATAAGAAAGTAACGTGGCTACTGTTGTTTTACCTACACCACCTTTAAAATTTCCAACTGTTATTATGCTCAAAATAATACCTCCCATTTACTATGTCTTTACTCTTTACATTAGTTCACTATCCTAATTGGGTTTTTGTTACATGTAACATGTTACTATTGAAATTATTTTTTTTCAATCTTTATTTACTATGTCTTTACTCTTTACATTAGTTCACTATCCTAATTGGGTTTTTGTTACATGTAACATGTTACTATTGAAATTATTTTTTTTCAATCTTTATTTACTATGTCTTTACTCTTTACATTAGTTCACTATCCTAATTGGGTTTTTGTTACATGTAACATGTTACTATTGAAATTACTTTTTTTCAATCTTTATTTACTATGTCTTTACTCTTTACATTAGTTCACTATCCTAATTGGGTTTTTGTTACATGTAACATGTTACTTATAAGAAGTTACATAATTTATTGTTTCTTCTTTTTTACTTTGTTACTATTAACTTAGATTTTAATAAAGTAAAAAGCGTTTAGTCGTTGGCCCGACTAAACGCTTTAGGTAATAAACGCTAACATATATACTCTAAATGATGCGTTGTTTATATAATAAGTACATATAATTATATAGTATAAACAATATGACTTCAAGAATGAGATATTATTAAATATAATAACGCGTCTTATTACCTCTATCTAAATATGAAAAAGAAGAGGTTTATATTATGTCAAAATTCAAAAAAATTTCTGCTAGTGAATTTGAAACATCTCGTTTTTACCAACTCCCAAAATTTTTATTTGAAGATGGTCATTTTTCTAAAATGACAACTGACGCAAAGGTTATGTATGCTCTATTAAAAGATCGTTTTGAATTATCCAAAATCAATAACTGGATTGATGAAGAAAATAATATATATCTACTATATACAAATAAACAATTATGTTCCATTTTACAATACGGAGAACCTAAAATTATCAAATTGAAAAAAGAGCTAGAAAAATTCAATTTAATTATAAATGAAAGACAAGGACTAAATAGACCTAACAAAATATACCTTTTAGAACCTAGTTATGACAAGGAACTAACAAATCGTAAGTTCCAGAACAAACAAATTATTAGTTCAAGAACTAACGAAAATATAGTTCAAGAACTAACAATTTGTAAGTCTAATGATACTGATATTAATGATACTGAGAATAAAGAAACTGAGAATAATGATACGTATGATATGAATGATAGTGAACATATAGCCAACCCTAATACTTCTCATTCGAATCATCCAAATCATCAATCTAATGAATTTGATAATAATGCCTTAAAATATCATTTACTTCAAGAAATTCCCGATCAACTTCAAACCTATTTAAATAACTTTGAAGTTGATGAAATACAAATTATTAAAAGTGTCATACTTAAAGCTAAATCATCATTTAATAATGAAAAGAATACAGTATACATGTTAGAAGATATTGAGTTTGAGATGATTAATGTGCTCAAACGTTTTAAAGCAACATTAATTCAAAAAAGCGAAAGTGTCGAAGCCATGCAAGGTTATTTAATGCGTTCAATTAAAACAGAACTCGAAGAAATGCATTCCTTAAATATGCGACGTCAAAACGCGCCACAAAACCATATATTCGACACATCACACTATTTATGATTGAACGTATGTCGCCTTGAATCTAAATATTTCGCAAAAAAATACGTCCGTTGGATAATCAAATTTAAATAAGATGGATGATGTTGTCGCGCATACATCACTAGATCTTGAAATTCTATAAAATTGTGATTTTCAATCATATCAATAATGTTATTAAACACTTCGGACTGACCTTGATCTAATAAAAATTGGTTTAAGTCAAAACCACAACCACTTTCAATATCATTGATATCATAAAGCGTTTTATCTGAATTAGAGGCATGAATAAAATAATCAAACATGCCCTTAGGAGACATAATAATTTCAATATGCCTCGGTGTATTTAAGTGTTGTTGAAGTAGTTCAGAGACTTGAGAATAACTTTTTAAAGAATCAAAGAATAAAGCACCGTGTTTATGTGATTTTTTGATTAATCCCGTTGATTGATCTATATCTTGATTGTGCCACGGGCTTAAAATATAAGGAATATGCATCTGTTCCAAAATATCTTGATAGTTAGATGGCGTGCTTTCTTCATATATTAAAAAAGCCCACTTATTCGAACGCTTATCTTTCGTCATCATGGACATCCTTTCTGTGATTATTGATTAATGATGCCATGGGGGGTCGTAGTAACCCCATGGCACTGTTAAGATACACATGCGTTGTGTTTATCACTTCGTGTACCACAACGCATGTGTATCTTAACGTTTGTGGCCTGCAAACCATAGATAACGATGATGACGTTGAGGTTTTGAAAAGTAATAATTCGGGTGCATATGTGTAATTTCTTCATGAATTTGAGGTTCAATCTTTTTTAATATATCGTGAGCTTGCTGTTTCCGGGGAATTTTAATTGCCACACGGACTTCATTTTGACGAACATCAACGAGCGATTTTCCAACCATTTTATTAAAGTATTGCTGGACAGAATTTGTTTTACTTTTGCCGTTATTTTGCCAATCCTGAGTCGTGTCTGTGTCAACATCTTGTTTAAGATAATGTCGTAAAACCATTGTGTGATAAACAGATTTGATATGATTCGTGAGTTGATCTTTCAATAAACGAATCATTAAATCGATAACTATTAACATCAATGCTAAGACTAATAAGTAAAATGTAAGTTGATATACACCATTTGAAATGATTGTGATATAGTGTGTGACGTTTCGCGTATCGATAATATCAATTTGAGACACAATAAAGTTTAATAGGACAAAGAGTTTACTAACCATAACTGTCAAAATAGCGAACAGGAACAAGTAAATGATAATATCATACACACGCATGAAATAGGTTTTCCTCATCACAATACACCTGCTTTCGTATAGTAAGTCGGACATAACAAGGGTAAGACTTGATAGGGAGATTCACTATCAATCACTTGGATTAGACCTGTCCCTTTACCAATGGGTATCACAATACCTTCTGGATCTAAATCGGGGAATAAAAATTGTGTGGTTTTTTTATTAATATTACCGATTTGAATCAGCACATTGAGTTGTTCTCTAACGGAAACCGGGATGGTTTGATGATCAAATCGTTGAGACACCAGTAATAAATGAACTTTGGTGGCACGACCTAATAAAGCAATTTGAGATAGTAATGAAAAGAACGCGTCTTTAATGGTCTTATTCACACCTTCAGCTAAAGCGAGCACTTCATCAATCACAATGGTTAGGTGATCAAATTGATAGTCTGGATCGTCATAAAGAATGGTTTGTCGTTGTTGAATAACTTGAAGGCAATGACTTAAGTTTTCATTAATTTCAGATAAAAAATCAGACTTAGATCGATTTTGATGAGGGTGAATCACAGTAATATCATGAATACGTGCCCAACGGCTCGGTGTATCAAACTTAGGGTCAACAATAATGAGTTCTGATATCGGTTTTAATACACTTAGTAAGTACGTCAGCATATAAGATTTACCACTGCCTGAATTACCTGCGATCGCTATAGATGTAATGTTTTGATAGTTTAAAGTTAATTGTTTCATGATCGGAATTTGTTGATTCGTTAGAGACGACGTAAAACGATCTAAATCAGAAATCACTAAGCGTTCTGATATCCCTTGTTGCCATGGGAAAAACAAAGCGCGTTGCGTATGAATATCGTCGGTATCCATAGGTACGAAATACGCAGAATTCTGTTTTAACAATGTGAATTTGGGATATAAAGCTGCACTCGCAATGAGAAATATTTTTTGATATAAGTCATCGTCCACAATATAGCCTGCAGGCAGGCGAGGAAGAAAGTAAAAACCTTCTTCCGTGACCTTGCAGGTGAAACTATTGGTATAACTGGTTTCGCCTTGCATCATGGATCCTAGTGCCATATTTAAGCTTTGTAGGAGATATTGTTCGAGCTCTTTGGCTGTCATTATTTAACCTCCTTCAGATCTGAAGCTTTGAAGTAAACATCATAACGGACTTCACAAGCTTCTAAATGATCAAAAGTAATGACGCTCATATAATTAGGTAATGTCACTTCATTTTCGAATTTAACTGTGAAGGGCGGTAAGCCTTCTTGAACAAACCAGGCTTTATACGCAATAATTTCTCCGGTAGGCTGATTATTCTCAAAACGCTGTTGCGGATAAAGTTCTGTACTTAAGCTATAAATGGGTTTTTTATTATCAATATAATTGGAAGCTATTTCAGTTGAATAGCCACCTTTTTTGAAATTAGATTGAATTTTCATGTGAAACATCCTTTCTATCCTATTGATGCGCATCGTTTAGGAAATATAAATAGAATTAATCAAAGATATCTGTGATTGATTAAATTTTCGCAAATGAAGTGATAAAATAATAGGTGAAAAAATTTATTCGGTTTTTGGAGGTAATAGCGTGATTATCATTAATAACAAAGGAATCAATGACTTAGATTTTAATTATTGGATGAATAATCAATTAACTGATGACAATATCGAAGAAATTTTAGAGGGGTCTGATTTAAGTATGGAACAAGAAATTTTTAAAAGTAATTATAAAAAATTCTTGGAGATAGATGGCAAAAAGGAAAGATGGTATTCTCTGGAAGAAGCTGCGTATATTATTAATGGGAATTATTTTTCAATTTATGAGGAAGATAGCAAAAAGCGAAGTGTCACAACAGACTATGTAAAAAATAAAAGTAATGATATCTTAAATAATATAGAAAATGGAACAAACCAAAATTGGAATAAATATCATTACCCACAAAAAAGGAAGTTTGCATTCAAAAAAGTAAAGTATGTTAATGAAGATATGATCGATGAAATATTAAGAGATGATGTAACAAAACCTGAAAAAATAAAACGAGGTAATATATCAATCGAAGAGTTGCTACCTAATCAAAATAGAATAGCAAAATATATTAGACAGAATGAGAATATACATAATAAAAGTATAATGATAGATTACCTAAATCAATTAAGTGATACACTGGCAAAATCATTAGACGACGTACGTTATTTTTCAAATAAACTATCATTATTTAAATCTGTTATTAAAGATTCTAGAGAAATAGCACAAAATATACATAGGGATCACGATATAGATAATAAAGAAAAATATGAACTTCTGAAAAAAGAATATAGTAATTTTTTAGAAAACTGTATACGTTTTTCTAATGAATATTTAGATATACTAGATATCAAAAATATTTTTAATATTTTTGATACTAAGAAAATTGTTTTAAATCTGTCTTATTATACGAAAATGTGGGAGGTTCCTGATATTAATAATGAACAACCGATAAATAATAATTTACAAAAGTTTGTTGATTTGAAAAAGAAGAAGTATTTAAATAATGTACATTGGAGTAAAAATAAGATACTTAAACAATTAAATGAAATTGAAGTTAAACCCGTTACTTTAAAAGATGGTACTAGTGAAACAGAACGCGTGGCAGAGTGGATGTATAGAAATAAAACAAAAGTTGTTTATGAAATTATAAATAAAGAATTTGATGATGTTTATGATTTACTTAACGGTATGTTGAAGTCTGAATACACAGAACTTATGGGCTATATGAGAATATGGCATAACTTAAGCAAAAATTTATAAGTCTTAGTAACCTGTTATACACTTTAATTGGAGGAGTTAACGTGTATTTCAAAAATATGGATTTCTTGATTGACCTATACAAGAATTTTAACGAAGTAGGGATTTTTGCAGTAATATATATTATATATGCGCTTATTCAAATTCTAAGTCAAAATATTTTATATAAAAGACAAAAGATGGAAAGAGTAAAAACACTGATAATCAATATAATTTTATACATATTTATAACACTAGTAGCATTAATGTACTTGTTAGCAATGATTTTTTATTCACTCAGTGCATATCCTAAAGAAGAAGTGATTAAATATATAACAGATTGGGATAAAATTAGTTTGCCAGCTATATTACTTGTTCTTTATTCGTTATTATTCCCTATTTTTATATTTCCATTTGTAGGAAAACGACGTAGAAAAAACTATTTTGCAGAAAATGTAAATAATTGTATTATTGAAAGAGAAATTATAGATAGAGTGAGTATTAATGGTAGAGATAAATTAATTCTAAAAGATGCCTTAGGATATCAGACAGAAAAAGATATAACAGGAATAAAGGATTTAAAAATTAGTACATCTCAAAAAAAATCTTGGTTAACGTTAGAAGACATTAAAATAGCTACGATGAGTCTAAGAGATAAACAATTACTGTTAAAAATGATTATAGGTTTAATAATATTTGGGGTCCCTACAGGGTATTTTGTGTGGAACTTCATCAGTGTCGTTGATGATTGGGATAGAATAATGCACGCAAATGATATATTTATGTATATGGGTCTTTTCACGTTACCATTAATGGTAACAGTTGAGTTATATGTAGTTGCATTTATTATTACCAAAAATTTATTTAAAAAGAAAAAATGATAACAAATTTAGATTAAGAGAAAATAACTTATCAAAGGTCGTATATTAGAACATGATATATATAGTTCGCCTATCTATCAAGAATCAATCTAGTCGCAGAGAGGGATCATTACTTTGCTAATCATTTTCGTTAATTGGACTATAACATTGGTTGGTGGAGAAATGTAAAAGACTATTATTATTGATTTTGTAGGATTTTTTTGGTTAATAAGTCTTTTCTTATACTATCAACAATACGGTAATTAGCTTGTCAAAGGATTTTACTCTTTCCAATCAATTGTGGATTTGTATCGGTGTAGAAAGTATTTTGTACCAAGCGTCTACCTGCTTTATTTCTAATGAAAAATCAGTTAGTAAATCTTTAATCATTTTTCTCTTAGAAAACCAATTTGAACGGTTCTGAGAAATATAATATAAAGATAAAAAATTGACATATGATTTATACAGTGCTAAAATTTAAAATGTATATAGGAGAGGTCTTGCCACAAGTAGACATTGAAAAAATAGAGAGTCCATGCTAAAAGTTGGAATTGAAAAAATGGAGAGGTCTTGCCACAAGTAGACATTGAAAAGCGACCAAATATTTGGTCGCTTTATTTTTATACTGTAGGAGAAATTATGAAATTATACTATGTTGATGAAGATTATATTAATGAATTAAGAAATGTAGATGAGAGAGTATTATTAAATAAATCCACTCGTCCTTATTTAGGAGTTGTATTATCTATTAATGATCTTAATTATTTTGTCCCTTTAAGTTCCCCTAAAGAAAATAAAAAACTAAATAATCAACTATCAATAAAATTGTTTGAGGTTAATAATATTCAAAATAGATTAGGATATCTATTATTTTTAAATATGATACCTGTTCCTGATAAATATCTTTCTAAAATAGATATGCAATACATAAAGGAGCAAGATTTAGAATATTATAACTTATTAACTAACCAATTAATTTTTATTAGGCAAGAAAATCAAAGAATCGTAAATAAAGCCCAAAAAGTATATAAAAATGCTGTGATAAAAAAAGTTTCATTTTTTGAATCAATGTGTGTAGATTATTTAGCATTGGAAAGATATGTGAAAGATTTAAAACAGTAAAAAAGATAATTCTGTCAATAATTCCCCTCAACATACTCAGAAGAATTTTAGTGTAAAGTCTTTGTAATTGTCTATCTTAGTTAATTAGATGTTTACTATTATTTCTATATTAATATATAGCTAAAATTAATAAAATAGAAGTCATTAGCTGAATTACTTATGAATCAAAATAAATTTTATATACAAAATGTCATTTTTGAGTACGCTCTAAATAAACAAAAATAGTCCTCTTATTAAAATAAGAGGACTATTTTTGTTTAAAATTATTCAAGACCATTCGCTTTCTAACATACTCATTTGCCATAAATTATAATATTCTCCATTTAATTTTCTAAAGTCTCTTTTTTCTCCTTCTTTTATAAATCCAATCTTTTTGTAACTTTTAATAGCTGATTTATTAAAGGCAAAAACACCTAATTCAATTCTGTGTAGTCCCAAATCTTCAAAAGCCTTTTTCAATAATTTCTTTATTATTTTAGGGCCTAATCCTTGGCCACGCATTTGCGGATCACCTACTAAAACTTTACTTAACGTGGCGGAACAATTTTTAAAATCTATATTATTTAAAGCAATATGACCTATAATTTTTTTTGAATTATTTTCTTCAATGATAACTTTATAAATTATTTTACTAGAATTTTCTTTATTTGTGTCTTTAATATATTCCTTTAATTGTTCTTCATCTAGGGGATAATTAAAATCTGTACCTGCCCATTTGACTAAAAGTTCAGGAGAGTTTATCCAGTTTATTAATAAATCAAAATCTTTCTCCTCAAAATATTCAAACTTAATCAATAAATTACTCCTTAAATAATAGGTTATTAACTATAAAAATTCAGTGAATGTTGCAATATAAACAACCACTACAATTTTTTGATACTTTATTCATCAACTTTCTATCTTAAATTTTCGATTTTTTATAAAGCGTTTTGTATTATCTAAATAACTCTTTACAATTTACTGATTTTTAAGCTTTTGCTAATAGATTTATGCAACTTTAATATTATAAGTAAATCTATGCACTTCATCATTAAATTTAAATTCTGCCCAAATTTTATACATCCCTTTTTTAGGAAAATGAGCATAAAAGGTTGTAGAATCAGGTGATTCTGGGTGAACATGAATATAATCAGTTAATTGCTCATCAAATATAATCACATGTCCTAAAGCTCCTAAATAAGGTTGGGGAGTTAATTCTGTATTGAAAGTTAAAGGGACATGTTCATCTTCTTTAGCACTTATAGAATTTAAAGTTACATGAACTCCTTTGTTAACTTTTACCCAATTTTTATCAGAATTTAAAGATGTTGTAGAGGTTATTTTATCTCCAATTTGCAGTTCAATAGGATGAACGGAATACACATGGTTTTTTGGTGTAACATCAACAAAAGCCTGGTAAGTTCCTGGCTCTAATTGTTGGTTAATTATAAATAAACCTTCATGCTTTTTTTGAGGGTGTAGGTGGTAATATTTCTCCATGTCATTAGATACTAAAACGAAATGCATTTCTTTTTCATGCATAGTATCTAATAATGGGGCATTATTAAATTCATCTTCTAACGTAATTTCTATATTACCATCTCTATATACAACATTTGCTTTAATTTCGGGTTTGTTTGAATGATATTCATGATTATGATTCATATTTTTATCCTCCTTAATTTTTAATAAGGGCATATCATTAAACGATATGCCCAACTATTTAAATTATTTAATTACATCGTAACCTTGATCTTCAATAGCTTCTTTAAAGTCGTTGAAAGCTACTTGATTTTCATCAAATTCAACTTCCACATTCCCATTCGCCAAGCTTACTTCTGAAGATGTTACACCATCTAATCCATTTAATGCTTTTTCAATTGAATGCTTGCAATGGTCACAGCTCATACCTTCTACATTAATAACTTCGTTAGTCAATGTTGTCACCTCCTTTCAAGAAATATAAGATTCTTATAATTTCATACGTTTTAGACGTAAAGCGTTTGTGACAACACTTACAGAACTTAAAGCCATTGCTGCTCCCGCAACCCAAGGTGCTAGCAGACCAATTGCTGCTATAGGGATACCTGCAACATTGTAACCAAACGCCCAAAATAGATTTTGGCGAATATTACGAATTGTAGATTTACTTGCTTTTATTGCTTTTGGAATTAATAAAAGGTCTCCTCCTAAAATAGTTATATCAGCAGCTTCGATTGCAACTTCTGTACCTGTACCAATGGCAATACCAATATCTGCTTTAACTAGTGCTGGAGCATCATTGACACCATCTCCAACCATAGCTACTTTTTTACCTTCAGATTGAATTTCTGCTACTTTAGAAGCTTTTTCTTCTGGTAAAACCTCTGCAATAATCGTGTCTATACCAACTTGTTTTGCTATTGCTTGTGCGGTACGTTTGTTATCACCAGTTAACATAGCAACTTCAATACCTAATTCATGAAGTTTTTGAATAGCTTGTTGGGCAGTATCTTTAACTGTATCAGCTACAGCGACAACCCCTCTCAATTCGTTATCTACGCTTATAAGCATTGCAGTTTTTCCTTCTTTTTCAAATTGAGCGAGATTTGTTTCAGCTTCATTAGTTTGGATTCCTTTTTCACTCATTAGTTTTCGATTTCCGACAAAAAGTTCTTTACCATCAATTGTTGCATTTATACCGCGCCCTGGTATAGCTTCAAAATGGTCTACTTCTAAAAATTCTAATGATTTTTCTTTAGCATAACTTACGATAGCTTCAGCTAGTGGGTGTTCAGAACCTTTTTCTGCACTAGCTAACAATTGTAATGTTTGATCATCTCCACTAAAATCAGTGACTTCAGGTGTGCCATTTGTTATAGTGCCAGTTTTATCTAAAACAACTGTATTAATAGCGTGTGTACCTTCAATGTGTTCTCCACCTTTAAATAGAATGCCATTTTCAGCAGCTTTTCCGGTACCCACCATTATAGAAGTAGGCGTAGCTAAGCCTAACGCACAAGGACAAGCGATAACTAATACTGCTATTGCAGCAACTAAGGCTGGTTCAAATTGTCCCGGCTGAACTAATGAAATCCATATAATAAATGTGAAAATCGCGATACCTACAACGATAGGTACAAAATATCCAGAAATAATATCTGCTAGTCTTTGTATTGGCGCTTTAGAACCTTGCGCTTCTTCGACAACTTTAACAATGGAGGCAAGAGCTGTATCTTTACCAACTTTTGTTGCTTCAACAGTAATTGCTCCATTTTTATTCATTGTTGATCCTATAACATTATCATTTTGCATTTTTTCAACAGGAATAGATTCACCTGTCAACATTGACTCGTCAATTGAAGTCATACCTTTAATTATTTTGCCATCTACTGGTATTTTTTCTCCTGGTTTGATAACTAAATAGTCTCCTTCTTTTACCTCACTTAAAGGAACCATAGTCTCTTCACCGTTGCGTAATATACGTGCTTCTTTAGCTTGTAAATTCAACAATTTACTTAACGCATTTGTTGTTTGTGTTTTAGCACGTGCTTCTAAATACTTTCCGAAAAGAATTAAAGTAATTAATACAGCACTTGTTTCAAAATATAGGTGTGGCTCATAATTTGTATTAATTAACCACTTAATCGATTCATAAATACTATAAAAGAAGGCTGCGCTTGTACCTAAAGCGACAAGAACATCCATATTTGCTGACCCATTACGAAGGTTTTTATAAGCGCCTACATAAAATTGCCAACCAATAACAAATTGAACAGGCGTTGCTAATACAAATTGGAACCACGGGTTCATAAATATATGTGGTATTTGAATACCAAATAAATGAACGAACATTGTCATTAACAATGGAGCTGCTAAAACAGCTGAAACAACTAATTTAATTAACTGTCGTTTTAATTGTTTTTCTTTTTGGGAACTTTTTTCTGATGCTTCTTTTTTAGGTTGTGCCTCATACCCTAGGTTTTTAATACGTTGTTGAAATTCATCTACAGACGTCATATCAGGGTTGTATTCTACAGTAGCACTTTCTGTGGTTAAATTAACTGTAGCCTTATTTACACCTGAGATTCGATTTAAAACTTTTTCGATTTTATTCGAACAAGCTGCACACGTCATTCCCATTACATCGAGATCCACTTTTTCGGTTAAAACTCCATAACCTGTTTTTTGAATTGTATTTGCAATATCTTCTAATGATGTAACATTGGGGTTATATTCAATTGTAGCTTTCTCTGTAGAAGGATTTACATTAGCGTTAACTTCATCTAATTTATTTAGATTTTTTTCTACTTTATTCGAGCAAGCTGCACATGTCATGCCTGTGATACCTAATGAGGTTTTTTTAATATTTTCACTCAATTATTTCTTTCCTCCTATTTTGAAAATTGTTTTAATACAACCATCAATTCTTTGATACTTTCTTCTCCGTTGCCATTTTTAATACCTTCACTTACACAATTAGATATATGGTCTTCAGTTACTATAAAACCCACTTGTTTTAGGGCTGATTGTATTGCTGTTATTTGTACTAGTACATCTATACAATATCTATCTTCTGCTATCATTGATTGTAAACCGCGCATTTGTCCTTCTAATCTTTTGAGTCTATTGAGCAATGCGTCATTGTTTTTAACAGTAGTAGTGTTCAATTTCACCCCTCCTCATATACCCTAACGGGGTATCTCTTGTTGGAATCTATATTATACCCCTAGTAGGTATAAGTCAATACAAAAGTTTCATATAAAAAATTAATATTTATAGTTTGTTTTAAGAGGTACACTTGTATAAAATGTATGCTAAAACTTATATTAGGAGAGATATATTTGGATAAAAATATACAACTTGAGCTTTACACAAGACCTACATGCTCTGATTGCCAAGAATCAAAAAGGTATTTAAACTCTCAAGAGATTAGTTATAGTCATAAAGATGTAAGTCAAAATTTGGACTTAGAAGAAGAAATGAAAAAAATATCAGGCAACCGAATTGTTCCCTTATTTGTTTTTTATAAAAAAATTTTTTGGGGTAAAAAAAAGTTGTTTAAATATTACGTGGGATTTGAAAATAACAAAAAAGATATATTAAATATATTGGAATAATTAAATAAACAGCCATTATTAAAAAATAATGGCTGTTTATTTAATGATGATGTTGACTGTCTTCTTCTTTCACGATACAAAACAATTTTTCACTATGATTATTGTTAGAAGTTTCAGTCTGTATTGTGACATGTTGAATATTTTGATGATTGAGTTCATGTTCTATACGTTTAAGTAAAAACTCATTTTCAGTAATGGTCATTGTATCTTCTACAACAATATGACAAGATAACGCGTTTAATCCGCTAGTTACTGACCAAACATGAAAGTCATGAATATTTTTAACTTCTTTGAATTTTTTAATAGTTTTAATAATGTCTTTTGTATTTATATTGCTTGGTGCTCCCTCCATTAATACATGAAGACTTGATTTTGTTACATAAAAGCCGCTACGTAGTACTAAAATTGCTACAATCACACTTGCTAAAGGATCCGCCCACCCCCATCTAAAAAATATAATGAGAAGGGCTGCTATAACTGCACCTATAGATCCAAGCATGTCGCTTATTACATGCAAATATGCTCCACGCATATTTAAGTTTTCTTCTACATCGCTCCCGCGCAGCATTATCCAAGCCACAATAATATTAATAAACAAGCCTACCAAGGCGATAATTAACATGCCTGTAGAAGCTACCTCAGGGGGGTTTTTAAATCTCTCAATAGCTTCATAAAAAATATAGATAGCTATTAACATCAAAGTAATACCATTAAGTACAGCTGCTAGTATTTCAAACCTTTTGTAGCCAAAAGTTTTATTTGTATTAGCTTGCTTCGCTCCTAAAGTAAATGCAATTAAAGCAATACCTAAAGAAATAGAATCACTTAACATATGACCAGCATCTGAAATTAACGCAAGACTGTTAGTAAAGAAACCACCTAACCCTTCTACAATCATGTAACTTGTAATAATAATAAAACTAATTAATAAAGTCTTTTTGTTCGCGCCATGTGTATGATTATGATTGTGATCGTTTTCCATTTAATCCCTCCTCTTTTTAATGATGAAAAATATTTTCTATAATTTGAATTTTTGTTTTTATAACTATAGAGTTAAAAAATATAAAATTTCAATTAATGTTTTGTTACTCGAAGAAAATCATACTAACTTATGAATATATGCTCATATATTCATAAGTTAGTATGATTTTTATCCTTTGTCAATATAGAAATGCTTTGTATTTTGTATATTAAATAAAAACCCTACTTTGCTTTGGACAGTAGTGGGATTTTTGCATATGATAAACCACACTTCACTTGCTAAATATTAACTATATTATAATTAACAAGTGATAATTTCTTTTTAGAGAAAATAATGTATTCACGCCTTTAGGCGTGAATACATTATTTTTTTTTGAATAGTTTAGAAAAGATAGATTGTTTTTGTTCATTTTTTTTGATGCTTTTGGAGTAATGATATCTTCTTTTGAATCTATATTATCAGTTTCTATTTTTTTGGTATTACTTAATATATTTTGGCTATTTAAATTCAAAGATTGTTCTTGTTTTAATGCAATTGTTAAATCGTCAATTTGTCGATTCTTTTGTCGAATTTCTGATTCTAAATGCTCTATGTATTTATCGATATAACTGCTATATTGGTTATTTAATGATTCTGTTTTGTTTGTCGATTTTTCATCAAATTTTGTCGATTCTTTTGTCGTTTTTTTATTTAAAATTGTTTTTAGATAATCTATTGTATTATCATCTATTAATGATTTGTTACCTACTTTGTTTACCTTCAAATTTGAAGGTAAACTTTTTAAATGATAATGAATTGTTTGTTTAGAGACATCTAAAAGTTCAGAAACTTCCTTTACAGTTTTCATCAAATAACTGGGTCTCCTTTACTTTTTCATTTTTTGTAAAAACGCTTGACGTTCTTCTTCTGTATACGCAGATGTCTTAGATGTGGTTGGTTCATAAGTGTTATTTTTTAACCATTGTGGCGTCATTTCACGGCTTATATATTGTTTTGGTTTGCCTGTACTTATCATATTAGATTGTCGTTTCGAATGAATACGTTTCTCAGGTTCAAAAGAAAATTCTAACCATTCAATCTTTCGTCCTTTTTTAGCTTTAATTTTATTAATATTGAGATTTTTAAATAAAAA
>NZ_JBXVVK010000020.1:0-19245 GCF_057219715.1 Staphylococcus sp. 510
ACTTTGGTTGAGTTTTTTTGTTTTATTAACTTTGAATTGGTACGAAAAATTTAGCGTTTTTAAAGTGATACACAATATTAGAATAGTCAAAAGGCATACCTTTATTAGTGTGGAATATGAGTTCATGTCTCATGCAAGGATCACCTTCATTTAATTCTAATAGCTGTGACTCATTTTTGTTAAGAAAATCCACATAAAAATATATGTCAGAAAATCCTATGTTGATATCTAATTGTTCTTGTATATGATTGAAAATGGATTGCGTAGCTATTTGTGTATCAAGTGTAGGAACAATTCGTTTATTAAAGTACGATGTTTCTATACATAGTAATTGATTATCTAAAAAGCGTAATCTTTTAATATAAATCACTTTTTCATTTTGATTTAATTTTAGATGTGCTCTTACTGCTTCATCTGGGATAAATTCATCAAATTCAACGACTAAACTACTTATATCATGATCTTGTAGATTATCAGAAAATCCTTTTGTTTTTAATAAATTAACGTAACCATCAATTCTTTTATTTCTAACATAGATACCACTACCACGAGCTTGAAATATAGTTCCTTCTTTTTCCAAAACCTCGAGCGCTTTTATGATAGTACTTTTACTTACCGCATAATTTGTTTTTAATTCTTCTACGCTAGGCAATTTATCACCGGCTTGATATTGTCCATTCTCAATAAACTTTTCAATATTATTAGCGATATGTTCGTATTTCAACATGATTTTAATTCTCCAATCTATAAACATACATATATTATAACAAAATAGAATTGTACCGGTATAATAGTGGTAATTTCATTTGCAAATTGTACCGGTATAATTATAATGATAGTGAAAAGGTTTACAAAATATATGCCATTGGGAGGTAATGACATTGAGCGTCAAAAATAAAGAATTAGCTAAGGATATTTTAGATATTATCGGTGGGAATGAAAATGTTGTTAAAGCATCACATTGTGCTACAAGGCTAAGAATTGTATTAAAAAGATCTATACCTAATGCTAAGAAACAAGTATCGAATTTAGATGGCGTTGTAACTGTGGTTGAAAACAATGGTCAATTCCAAGTTGTCATTGGTAACGCAGTAGGTTCTGTATTCCAAGAGTTTGAAAAATTAATTGACCAAAATGAGGACTCTAATAATGATAGCCAAGAGCAAAAAGGGTCTATATTGAATAGAGTTATTGCTACGATGTCTGCTGTGTTCGCCCCTTTTATTTATGTTCTTGCAGCGGCAGGAATATTGCAGGGATTATTAATTATCATCAATTTGATAATGCCTAGCTTTAAAGAAACGGGGACTTTTGAAGTTTTTAACTTTATTTCATGGGCACCGTTTACCTTTTTACCTATTTTCATAGCTTTAACTGCGTCAAAACATTTTAATGTTAATACTTATATTGCAGTTGCATGTTGTGCAGCTCTGGTTAGTCCAGATTTAGCAGGAATAATAGAAAGAATAGGTAAAGGTGAAAGTTTTCATTTCTTAGGTTTACCCTTATCGGAAACGAGTTATGTTTCATCTGTTTTGCCACCACTATTATTAGTTTGGGCTTTATCATATGTTGAAAAGTATTTGAATAAATATATACCTGAAGTGGTTCGACAATTATTTGTATCATTTTTCAGTATTGTCATCATGGTACCGTTAACACTAATGGTAATAGGTCCATTAGCTTCAGGTGCAGCTCATGGTATTGCAAATGGTTTTAATACATTGGTAGAGGTAGCGCCGTGGTTAGCAGGTATTTTAATTGGAGCATTTTGGCAAGTATTTGTTATTTTTGGTGTGCATTGGGTGTCTTTTTCAAATCAAAAAATGCAGAAATTAAAAAAGTCTCTTTATCTGCTGGTATAACAGGTATATTTGGAATAACAGAACCTGCTATGTATGGAATTAACTTAAGATTTAAAAAGCCATTTATTATTGCATGTATTAGTGGTGGTATTGGTGCTTTAGTTGCGAGTTTCTTTAATCCTAAATACTATGCTTATGCAGGGTTGCCTGGGCCAATAACTATTGTTAATGGATATAGTGGCGATAATCCAACGTCAATATGGGGGATAGTAATTGGTTCTATTATAGCCATTGTTTTACCAATCATTTTAATACAAATTTTTGGTTATGGCGAAGACACAACAGATAAAGTTCAAGATGCAGATATAAATAACAATGTAACAGACGTTAATAATGATTTATTAGAAGAATATATTTTATCACCAGCAACTGGTTCAATAGTACCTTTGAAAGATGTCGAAGATCCAATCTTCTCTGAAGGAATGATGGGTAAAGGGGTAGCAATTCAACCGATTGAGGGTGAAATAAAATCGCCTGTTATCGGTAAAGTAAGTATGATTGCCCCGAGTAAACATGCTATAGGTATTACTTCTAATAATGGTATAGAAATATTAATCCATGTTGGTTTAGATACAGTGAATTTAAAGGGCAATGGATTCGAAGTATTAATAAGTGAAAATGACAATGTAGAAATTGGTCAAACATTACTTAGATTTAATCAGAGTGATATTGAAAAGCAAGGATATAACACTATTACACCAATTATTGTAACTAATAGTGATGATTTTGAAGAAATACTAATCGAAGATAGAAATGAAGTTACAGGTAAAGATAATATAATGACAATTATTAAAAAATAAAGGAGAGAATGACAATGTCTAAATTACCTAATGATTTTTTATGGGGTGGCGCATTAGCGGCTAACCAATTTGAAGGTGGCTATGATCAAGGTGGAAAAGGGCTTAGTGTGATTGATGTGATGACAGCAGGTGAACATGGAAAAGCACGTGAAATCACTCAAGAAGTAGAAGCAGACAAGTATTATCCTAACCACGAAGGCATTGACTTTTATCATCGTTATAAAGAAGATGTGAAATTATTTAGTGAAATGGGATTAAAATGTCTCCGTACGTCTATTGCTTGGACACGTATTTTCCCTAATGGAGATGAAGAAGAACCTAACGAAGAAGGACTAAAATTTTATGATGACTTATTTGATGAATTATTAAAATATGATATTCAACCAGTCATTACGCTATCGCATTTTGAAATGCCATTACACCTTGCTAGAGAATATGGTGGATTTAAAAATAGAAAAGTAGCAGATTTCTTCGCTCACTTTGCAGAAACAGTATTTCAACGTTATAAAGATAAAGTGAAATATTGGATGACATTCAATGAAATTAATAACCAGATGGATTTGAATAATCCTCTCTTTTTATGGACAAACTCTGGTGTGTTATTATCCGAAGAAGATAATAAAGAAGAGGTATTATATCAAGTCGCACATAATGAACTCATCGCAAGTGCCAAAGCTGTCAAAATTGGTAAAGACATTAATCCTGAATTTGAAATAGGCGCAATGATTTCACATGTACCTATTTATCCATATAGTTGTAATCCTAAAGATATGTTGGAAGCGGAAATTGCAGGTAGAATGCGTTTCTTCTTCCCAGATGTGCAAGTTAGAGGGTATTACCCAGGTTATGCTACGAAAATGTTTGGAAGAGAAAATATTAACATAGGTTGGCTTGAAGGAGACGACCAAATTTTACAAGAAGGTACAGTCGATTACATTGGATTTAGCTATTATATGTCTACAGTAGTTAAACATGATAGTAATAGTAGTGTAGAAGATAACGTTGTGAACGGTGGCTTACCTAATTCAGTTGAAAATCCTTATATTCAAACTAGTGATTGGGGTTGGGCAATTGATCCGGTAGGTTTAAGATTCACATTGAATGTATTATATAATCGTTATCAAATTCCATTATTTATAGTCGAAAATGGCTTTGGTGCAGTTGATGAAATGGATGAAAAAGGAAATATACATGATGACTACCGTATTCAATATTTAAAAGAACATATTGAAGCCGCAATTGATGCAGTCGACCAGGATGGTGTTGACTTAATGGGTTATACACCTTGGGGTATTATAGATATTGTATCTTTCACTACTGGAGAAATGAAAAAACGATATGGTTTAATCCATGTTGATAGAGATAATAAAGGACAAGGTACACTCGAACGCACAAAAAAAGATTCTTTTGAATGGTATAGAAATGTGATTGAATCTAATGGAGAATGGTTATAAGAGTATCAATAATGTATTAATAAAAAGGAGTATACTATGTCTTATTATTTAGTGAAATTTGTTCATACAGATATGAAAGGCTGGCAACAGCACATACGTGATCATGCTATTTATTTATATCAGCTCGTTGAATCTGGTGACTTATTAGTATCAGGTCCAGTCGAAAATGAAGATAAAAGCAAATTAGAGGCGTATTTAGTACTCAAAGCAAATAATGAAGACCAATTAATGTCATTACTCAAAGCTGATCCGTTTTGGAAAGAAGGATTAGTGGCAGATTATACGATAGAACAATGGACACCTATGTTTGGTAAGCCAGAAAATATCGAGATAACTAGTCCTACAGAAGAAGATTAATTAATACAAATGGTGCTATGAAAAGAAAAATCATAGTGCCATTGTTTTATTTCAAAATAATTAACGATATATCGTTGACTAATTTCGATATATCGTTTAGTATATCGATATATCGAAAAAAAGAAAGGTGATTAACATGTTTAATAGAAATAATAATCGTTTAAATAGAGGTATGAGACATTTTGAAGGATTTGACATGAATAGAGGCCAAGGTAGAGGGCCAGGTCAGTTTGGAGACTTTAGACAAATGAATGGTAGAGATAGATTCTTCAAAAAAGGAAACTTACAATTTGTAATTTTAGAAATGTTAAAAGAGGAACCAAGACATGGTTATCAAATTATTAAAGATTTAGAAGAAAAATTTAAAGGTTTTTATTCTCCAAGTCCAGGTTCAGTGTATCCTATTTTACAAATGTTAGAAGACAGAGATTTTGTCACAATCACTAAAGATGGCAATAAAAAAGTGTATTCAATTACAGAAGAAGGTCAACAATTTGTTGAAGAAAACAAAGAAAATAGTGATTTTTCAGAACGCATGTCACAATTTGAAAATGTAGACTTTGAAGAAATGAAACAATCACGCGAAAAATTACATGATTTATTCCATTTATTTATGAAAGCTTCAAAAGAATCTATGCAAGACAATGATAAAAAAGAACAGTTAGATAAGATTATAAAAGAAACAAAAGAGAAATTAGAACAATTATCTAAATAGAGATATAGTTGTAGTGTAGGAGGTCTTTTCAATGAAAAAACAAAGAATTGGAATTATAGGTGCAGGTCCAGGAGGATTAATGTTAGGTTTGCTACTTCAACAACAAGGACATGACGTTTCAATATATGAAAAAGCGAGTCCAGATTCAAATCAAAAAAGAGGGGGCTCTCTTGATATACATGAAGAAAGTGGCCAATTAGCATTGAAAGAAGCAGATATATTCGAACGATTCCAAGCATTAGCCCGTGTAGAAGGGGAAGATACACGTGTGCTAGGTAAAGATGGCACTGTTTATTTTGAAGAAATTGGTCAAGGAACAGGCGATCGTCCTGAAATTGATCGAGGTAAACTATGTGATATTATTATTGAAAAGCTTAAAGAAGATACGATTCAATATGGCTATACGTATCAATCTTTAACAGAATTAGATAATGGTAAAGTAACTTTACAATTTTTAGAAGATGAAGTGCAACAGTTCGACGTGGTTGTCGGTGCTGATGGTGCGTTCTCGAAAGTTAGAAATGATGTTGCACATGTAGATGTAACTTATAACGATATTTCAATGATTGAATTGAATATTGAAGATGTTGTCAATAAACATCCAGACTTAGCTCAAATCAATAGTAATGGTAGCTTAGTCGCATTAGGAGATTATAAAGGTATATTAGGTCAGTTTACTGGTAATGGGCGTATAAAAGTATATGTTGCCTTCCGCATGCCAAGTGAAAAGCTTGATGATTACAAAGTGTTATCAGTAGGTGAGTTGAAAGAACAATTACTTGAAGATTTCTCTGATTGGGATGAAGATCTAAAAAAATATATCAAATATGCTAGCGATGACGTGATGTGTAGAAGAATTTATAAATTGCCTATTGGTTTCAAATGGGACAATCATCCACATATTACTTTAATTGGTGATGCAGCGCATGTCATGAGCCCATTTGCAGGTGAAGGTGTTAATATGGCGCTATATGATGCTTATTTACTAGCTAAATCTATAGAACGCAATGAAGATTTACAAACGGCATTGAAACAGTATGAAGAAGCAATGTATGAAAGTTCGGCACCAAGAGCACAAGAGTCACAAGATAACTTAGAATTAATGTTTAGTGAAAATAGTGCACAAAAATTTGGTGATTTTTTCAACCAAGCTTTTGATGAAGCATAAAAAATAAAAATGACATAAAGAAAGGTCGTGCAGGAAAACTGCACGACCTTTTTTAAATGTGGAAATTAGTTTTTATTAACTGATGCATCGTAGATTGAATCTACAGCGTCACCTAATGCTTTATCGAATTCTTCTTGAGATTGACTAGCTCTTAAGTCACTAGCTAATGCACGTGAGAAGCTTGCGATAAGTTCATCGTTATCTTTTAATAATTTGTTAGCTTCATCTCTGCTGTAACCACCAGAAAGTACTACAACACGTACAACATTTGGATGTTGAGCTAATTCTTTATATAAGTTAGGTTGAGTTGGGATAGTTAATTTAAGCATTACTAATTGATCACTGTCTAAGCTATCTAAACCTTTTTTAAGTTCATCTTTTAAGACATTTTCAATTTCAGCTTTATCTTTAGCATTGATATTTACTTCAGGTTCAATAATTGGTACTAAACCTTTAGCAATAATTTTTTTAGCGAATTCAAATTGTTGTTCAACAACATCTTTGATACCTTGTTCGTTTAATTCTAAAATGTTTGAACGCATTTTAGTACCAAAAATATGACGTTCATTAGCACGATCTAATGTTTCGTCTAAATCGTCAATTGGTTTCATTAATTGAACACCGTTTTGTTCCTCAGCTAAACCTTTATCAACTTTTAAGAAAGGAACAACGCCTTTATCAGCTAAATAGTCTCCAGTATATTTACCTTCAACTTCACGATCCATTGTTTGTTCGAAAAGAATTGCACCTAGGATTTTATCAGCTGAGAATGATGGTGAAGTCACCACGCGAGTACGCATGTCATGAACAAGTTTGAACATTTCATCGTCATTGCTATATTCATCTTCGTTAACACCATATTCTTTAAGTGCTTTAGGGGTACTACCGCCACTTTGGTCTAATGCAGCGATAAATCCTTTACCATTCTTCATTTTTTCTAATTGTTCTTTATTCATACTTTCCACTCCTTAACTTAACTTTCATCTACAGTATGATAAAAAATATTGTTATTCTCAAGCGATTCAACTTATAATCATCTAGAAAATTACACTATAATAGTATAAAGTCAAAAAATCGCCTTATAATGTGATGATTTGAAGGAGGATAACAATGTATAACAAAGTTCTAGTTATAGGTAGTCCAGAGAGCGGGAGAGGGACAGAAATAATATTTCCCTGAAATTTATTTCGTTGTCCCACCCCGGCAAGGTTGACTAGAATTAAAAAGCTTGTTAGCAACGAATTTTTAATTCAGTCAACTACTGCCAAGACATGTGTTTATAATGATAACTTTATTACTTTATCAATATCAACTGTCTAAATATATGAGCTTGCCTCTTTATCATTTGGATCAAATCAATTGGAAAGATGATAATCAGACCATAGAACAAGATGAATTGATTAACGAAATCAAAGATATCTTGATACAACAATATTGGATTATTGATGGTAATTATATAGACACATTAGAACTGAGAGTAAGTCATGCTGAAGTTGTTATTTGGTTACAAGAAAAAAGAGTGACGTGTATATGGAGAGTACTAAAACGGTATTTCCTACATGTCATTTGTAAGCAAACGATTGGAAAGAATCCTAAAACAATGAGTCTATCATTTTTAAAATTTATCTGGGATTTTCCAAAGATTAATGACGAACAAATAAAGAAGGTACAACGTAAGTACCCTGAGAAATTATGGGTCATCAAATAAATAGATTAAATGATAGAAAGTTTAATTTAAAATAACATTTGGTCACTACCGAATGTGTCATTTAATGCTTGTTGAGCAAGTACGTTTAAGTAATTCCAAGGTCTGTCGTAGTCAGGTTGGAAGAAGAAGTCTTGTACTGCAAGTTGTTCTAAAGTATAACCAGCTGAAATCGCAATGGACATTGTGTTGATTGATTCAGTGATATTCTCTTTAGACATTAGCTGTGCGCCTAAAATTTTATGACTATCTTCATCATAAATTATTTTCATGTGTACAGGGATTTCATCTTGCATGAATTTTGGACGAATAAGTTCTTTGACATATTTTTGTCCTAAGTTTCCATCATAATTATCTTGTTCAGTACCATGAATGCCTGTTTGACCAAATTTATAATCAAACAATTGTAATCCAGAGGTACCAGAAACACGTGGCATTGTCATATCATGGCCTAACATATTTTTAGCTGCTGTGACACCTTGTCGACGTGAATTGGTTGCTAAAGCAATATAGCGATCTTCTTCAACTGGTGCAAATGGGACAAGTGTTGCATCGCCACCAGCATAGACATCTTTAGCAGATGTTTGTTGATGATGATTAATAGTAATGACACCTTTTTTACCTAAATCTATTTTACCTTCTAACCAATCTGTTTCTGGTTGCACACCTACGGCAAATAGTACTGTATCTGCTTCATACTCATTTTTGTCTGTGATAACTTTAGTTACATTACCTTGTTCATCACCATTTAAGGATTGAACGGTTTCGCCACCAATAAATTCTAATCCATGTTCTTTAGCATTATCCTCAAGAATATCAGTAAATTCTTGATCTAAATACGTACTTAAAATACGATCCGCTACATCAATCACTTTCGTTTGAATACCGGCTTTAGCGAAGGCTTCTGCGGCTTCAATACCGATATAGCCACCACCCACGACAACTGCTTTTTTGGCGTTTGACATACGTGATTTTACTTGATCAGCCCAATCTCTGCCACGCATGAATAAAACATGGTTATATTGATCAATACCTTCAACTGGAGGAGTGACTGGTTTGCCTCCTGGACTTAAGAAGAGTTTGTCGTAATTTACTTGTTCAGTATTACCATTTTGATTAACTGTTATGACTTTTTGTTCAGTATCTATATCAGTAACGGTGCTATTAACATGAATATTAACGCCTTGATCTTTATATGATTGTTCATTCGCATAGTGTAGTGAATCGAGAGATGGTGATACATCTTCTAAGTAACTTTGTATACCACAAGATAGGAAAGAAGGTTTGTCACCACTTTCATATACATGTATATCGGCATCTTTGTCTTCTTTAAGTAATGTTTGGATGACCTCATATCCAGCATGAGATGTACCAACAATGATGTATTTCATTTTATTACCTCCTATTAGAATTTTATACATATGACAACAATTTATTTTCGTTCACAAATTATATTTACCACTATATTTATTTTTTATTCAGAGAAAGGACTGTTTTGAGCAATGTTCAAAAATTTGTCATGATTAACAGTTTTGAAAACATAAAAAGAGGTCATGACAAAAGCGTTTAGGATTTGAGCAGAACCGAGCGATGATAAAGAACTACTTCCTTATTCATAGGTTAGTAGTTCTTACAAACTCAATAGTTGAGTTTGTTCATTTGAATTGTTTTCCAAATTTTGTCGAATCGTGAACGTTTGCCCAACTTGCACTATTTGCAGAAATTGGAATACCAATTTCTCTATGTTGGGTCCCTTCTGCCGATAATCCTACTTTTGGGACGCCGTTAATCGGTTTCCCAAAGTACAAAGCTTTATATCTCAACCTCTTTTTTAAATATATGAATTATGAAATTTTTCTTAATGGTCTTTGGCTAATGAAAGCTGTGCCTGCTACTAGGGATAGCACTGCTAATGCATCGGTAGGTATTGTGTCATCCTTACCTGACTCTGGTAATTCGTTAGATTTCACTTTGCCAACATAATACGCATTTAACTCTTTTGTACTATCTACAGAGGCATTTTCTTGTTGGCTTTCGTGGTTTTCTTCATAGTTTTTGGCGCTGATACCTTGGCCTGTATAGTTATCTGATGAATTCAAAGAACTAAAATCTCCGAAATTACCACTTTTATATTGAACTTCTCCATTTTTATATACTTTATACGCACCAACACCGGCACCAGATTTATTATTAATATTAATGATAAAATAGGAACCTTTATCTTTGACGTCGTTGAAATTTTGTAAGTCGGGATTACCGCCGCTATTTTTCATAGCTTGTTGTGCAACATTGATGGCATTGTCTGCAGTGACTTCTTCAGCTTTTGCCTCACTTGCGAAAGATACTGAAAATAAAACAGTGCTAGCTAAAACAGTTGTTGCTATTATAGAGCGTTTCTTCACAATGAAAACCCCATTTCCAATTAGAGAATGATTTAATTTCGTTTACATTAATAGTGTACCACCATTTTTTTCTGAATAAGCCTTTTTAAAAGAATCAATACTCAAACTTAAAGCTAATTTAAAGAAATTAATAAATGATTTAGAAATGGGTATCAAAAGTTATAAACAAACCAAATAGTTTAGAAGGTCCACAATTTATTTATTTACAATTAATGTGTAATTAGATATATGTTTTTGAAATAAGGTAGTTTATAATAAATTTATAATGTAATGTATATACAAAAAATAAATAAAGGGGATTCTTTAATGAAAAAATTAGCTGGGACAATACTAACAGCATCTATAGTATTAGCAGGTTGTGGGTTTGGGAATAATGACAAAGGAAGTTCTAAAGTCTCTGATGATTCAACAAGTAAGAGTCATCAAAGCAGTGATAATAAAGGTGATCAATCATCACAATCGAATCAAAGTTCAAGTCAATCATCTTCAAAAAGTTCAAAAACACAACAAGAAAATACCAATACGCAAGATTATTATGCTAAAGTTTGGCTTACTGTATTTAAAGACTACCGTGGAAGCGGTGAAGTAGAGAACCATATATCAAATATGTCTCATACTGATGTTAGTGGTGAAGCGATTAACCCATACAATAAAGAGGCATCAGAAAAATATCCAGATGGCGTTCAAATTATAAATGGTACACCAACTGCTGCTGGGCACGTTATATATAAAAATAATGGGGATGGCACAATAACGACTTATGGTACGCCATCTCATTTCCAAGATCGTCGTTGGATGGAAGATGATTATACAAAATCTGAAACAAAACGTATTTTAGATAATGCTAATACGATTAAGTTATATGATGCGAGTCAAGATGAAATTGATAAAGTTAAAGGTTACTTTAATGAATCAGATACCGTACCCGCGACTGATGATGATGTATCAAGCGATTCATCTGACGATTCAGATGATGACACGTCTTCAGATTCTAGTGATACAACAGTGACTCGTGATAATGTTATTGATAAAGTTGAAGACTATGAAGGTCATCAATTGGATACATCAACATATACGTATAAAGAACCTGAGAAAAATAGCGATGGAGAATGGGGATTCTCATTCACAGATAAAGACGGTAACTTAGCAGGTTCTTATATTATTGATGAAGATGGCAATGTAACGAAATACGATGAAAATGGTGACGAAGAATAATCATCGTTCAATTAGCTATAGGCTAGGACATAAATATATACTTCAAGTTACATTGATATTTAGGCCGTAGTTGACTGTAAAGTCATTTTTTCTTATAGAAATTAGAATGACTTACACATGCGTATTGACTCATGTATTCAAATTAACCTTTAGAGGTATACATGAACAAAAGTTCATGCATAAAACCGTCTAAGTAATAAATTACAAAGACGGTCTAATGTATCAAGCTTTTCCTCTTTCTAGTCAACCTTGCCGTGGGGACGGGCCCCAAACATAGAGAATTTCGAAAAGAAAATCTACAGACAATGCAAGTTGGGGATGGACAACGATAAAGAAAGACTTTTTCTTTAGGAATTAGTATTTCTTATGCATGAGTTTCACTCATGTATTTCTATTTTAAATTACATATTAGCTGCGGCTAATGCGTAAGAACCACTACATCATAAATGATTAGTGTTTCTTTATTATTTCTGTCCCACTCCATTGTTTTATAAATGTAGTTTTGAAATAAAAGTGATACAGATATACATAAATACCATAAATACAATATGTGCCAAGAGCCACCAAATCCATTCCGTCGCATTAAATACAAAGAATGATCTTCGAGCGATGGCAATGAGGAAAGGATACATACCGATAAATATCACTAGTAAAGGTAGATAGGCTAAGTGATAGAGTAGTTTTGATATATTGTAAAGTACCATGAAGATGAGATAAATCATCACACCTATAGACAGATGTATGATGACTTCCATCCATGTTGGTATAAGATTAGGATTAACTAGAAAATCTATATTTAATAATAGTTGTGTTAGATGCTTATGCTGTAAGAGTACATCTATCGTCATAGCACTGAGTAATAATATAAAAGATGAAGCAACAGCGCTTAAAAAGTGGTAAGTCAGCCTAAGAATAATATCACTCCCAGTTCGCGTTTGATTTAAATTTTATTCCCTAATACGGATAAAATATTCATTCAAAAGAGATATCATGTTTATTTAGTTAGAATTTTCGGAAAATATTTACAAATCTGAAAATTATTAGTATATTGAGTACTATCATCAAATCGAAATCATTTTATAACTGAAGCATTTGAATCATCTTTTTAATCGTCAGTAATGAAGTGAAGTTTAATTAAGGAAGGATGATTTGATCATGAGTAAAGCACAAGACTTAATAAAAGAAGATGAGCAATATTTTGCTAAATCTGGCAGAATCAAATATTATCCTTTAGCCATCGATCATGGGTACGGTGCAACGCTAGTAGATGTTGATGGAAAAGAGTACATCGACTTATTAGCCAGTGCAAGTTCACAAAACGTGGGCCATGCGCCTAAAAAAGTCACCGAAGCGATTAAAAAGCAAGTTGATAAGTTTGTCCACTATACGCCAGCGTATATGTACCATGAGCCGCTAATTCGTTTGTCTAAAAAGATATGCGATATATCACCCGGGGATTATGAAAAAAGAGTGACATATGGTTTAAGTGGTTCAGATGCCAATGATGGTATTATCAAGTTTGCTCGTGCATATACAGGACGACCTTATATCATCAGTTTTACAAATGCGTATCATGGTTCAACATTTGGTTCGCTTTCTATGTCGGCAATTAGTTTGAATATGAGAAAGAAATATGGTCCGCTTTTGAATGGCTTTTATCACATACCTTTTCCTGACAATTATAGAGGTTTATTTGAACAACCTACTCCGAATACTGTAGATGAATATTTAGCGCCACTTAAAGAAATGTTTAATAAATATGTTCCGGCTGACGAAGTAGCATGTATTGTATTAGAAACGATACAAGGGGATGGTGGTCTATTAGAACCTGTGCCAGGCTACTTTGAAGCTTTACAAAGTATTTGTAGAGAACATGGCATTCTAATTGCGGTTGATGATATTCAACAAGGATTAGGACGTACTGGGAAATGGAGTTCAGTAGAGCACTTCAACTTTACACCAGATTTAATTACGTTTGGTAAGTCACTTGCCGGAGGATTGCCTATGTCAGCCATAGTTGGTCGTAAAGAAATCATGGAGACGTTAGAAGCACCGGCACATCTATTTACTACTGGTGCGAATCCAGTTAGTTGTGAAGCGGCCTTAGCTACACTTGAGATGATTGAGGAAGAACAGTTACTTGAAGCAAGTCTAGAAAAAGGTGACTATGTACGTCAAACAATGGATAGATGGATTACTGATTATGAATGTATTGGAGATGTCCGTGGTAAAGGATTATCAATTGGTATCGATATAGTATCTGATCCAATTCAAAAGACGCGTGACCCTGAAGCGGCATTAAAAATTTGTAATTATTGTTTTGATAAAGGTGTAGTTATCATAGCAGTAGCAGGGAATGTGTTAAGATTTCAACCGCCACTAGTTATCTCATACGACCAGTTAGATTATGCATTATCGACACTTGAGAAAGCGATACAAGCGTTAAATCGAGGAGATTTAGACCAATATGAAATAGAAGGTCAAGGTTGGTAAAAGGAGTTTAGGCTATAAATAAAAGAGCGATTCCACACATGATAATCATTGTGGAATCGCTCTTTTAATGTTTTGATTAAGATTTTTTAGGAGATTTGTAGGCATCATCACGATCTTTTTTAGAATGTCTCATGCCATAAAGTAAATAGATAAATATACCTATAATAAACCAAATCAGTGTATATAATTTTGCTTCAAAACTTAATCCCCAGAATACTAATAGAACTAGTATGAAAGTGATTGCGGGTAATACTGGGTATAAAGGCAATTTGAAAGATGGTATTGGTAAGTCTTTACCTTCACGCTTTCTAAGTTGATACATTGCTAATGAAACAAACATAAATGCAACTAATGTTCCTGCTGAAATTAATTGAGCTAAGAAAGCAAATGGGAACATTGATCCGATTAAGACACCAATTACTGTTAAAATAACTAATGCTCTATTTGGTAAATGTTTGTTATTTAATTTACCTAGCCAAGAAGGTAATAAACCGTCACGACCAAATGAGTATAATAGTCTTGATCCAGCAAGCATCATACCAATTAAAGCAGTAAACATACCAATGACTGAGATAGCTTGCACAACTGCGGCAACAATACCGTGACCACTTTCACGTAATGCCCAACCTACTGGTTCAGCGTTGTCCGCATATTGACTGTAATGGAACATACCTACTAATACTAAAGCAACTGCAACAAATAGTATAATAGCGACTAATAATGATCCTAAAATTCCTCTTGGCATTGTTTTTTGAGGGTTAATCGCTTCAGCAGAGTTGGCAGCGATAGAGTCAAATCCAATATATGCTAAGAAAATCATAGATACACCAGCATAAATACCTTGCCAGCCACCAAAATCACCTGCATCAGTAACCTTGTGTTCTGGAATAAATGGTACATAGTTGCTAAAGTTGATAGCAGTTAGTCCTACAATGACGAATAAGATAATTGCTAACACCTTTAAAATAACTAAAATATTTTCCATACGTGCAGCTTCACTCATACCACGTGATAATAGTAAAGCAGTTAAGATAATAACTATGGCTGCAACAATATCAATCACGCCACCATCACTACCAAATGGATTGGATAATGCTTTTGGTAATTCAATACCTAAGGGTTTGACTAAACCTCGTAAGTTAGCAGAAAAGCCAGAAGCCACAAAGGCGACAGCAATGAAGTATTCGGCTAGGAGCGCCCAACCGGCAACCCAACCAAAAAATTCGCCAAATAGTACGTTAATCCAAGAATAAGCAGAACCTGCAAATGGCATAGTAGAAGCCATTTCAGCATATGTAAAGGCAACTAATCCGGCTACAATGGCTGCAAGTAAGAATGATAATGCAACCGCTGGTCCAGCATGCTCAGCTGCTACAACACCAGGTAAAGTAAATATAGACGTAGAAACAATAGTACCTACACCTAATGCAAGAAAATCACGAACACGTAATGTTCTTTTTAAATGACCATCTTTGCTTTGATAGATGGATGGATCTTCTTTTTGTGTTAATCGTTTAAAAAAACTAGACATAATAAACCTCCGTATATCAATGAGTTATATTTAACTGTCATTTTAATAATTTATATCATAGCATAAAAAACACATATTTTGTCTAAAAATTCTGAAAAATCAAAACTTTCTTGTTCACTTCTGTTATACGTGACATCAATTCGCATTATGTTATATGTCTACAAAATGGCAGTAGCTATCTAAATTGTATATTGATGTATTACAATTAGAGCTATCCTTGCCGAGGTGACACAATGAAATAAAGTGATTAGTTATTTCTGTTTCACGCTCAAATTTAAAAGGATAAACTTGATTATAACAGAAAATAACGGGATAAGAAGTATTTTTTTATAAATGTGAACGATATTTTAGCTTTTTACAACATATTCTATAGAATAAAGGTATATGAAACTTATCAATGAACGATATGTGTCATATTACTATTATAAAAACGTTGAGGCGATAACGATGGCTTTAGAAAAATTTATGAGAAGAAATATATATCAGAGTAAAGAAATGGCTATACTCTTAACCTTTGTTGGTGGATATATTGATGCTTACACCTTTTTAAGTCGTGGAGGTACACTAGCAGCAGGTCAAACAGGAAACATTATTTTTCTTGCTTCAGAGTTGTCACATAGAGATTTAAGAGGCGGTATGTTGAAGGTTGCTTCGGTTGTCTCCTTTATGATTGGCGTAATGTTTGTATCTTTAATTCATCATCAATTGGCAACACGGTATTGGAGATTAGTCTCATTAATACCTATTACATTAAGTTGCCTCGTTGTAGGATTTTTGCCAATGAGTATACCTAATTTGTATATTTTACCACCATTAGCATTCGGTATGGCAATGCTAACAACTTCATTTAGTAAAATAGAAGGTGAAGGTTATAATAATACCTTTTCAACTGGGAACCTTAAAAATGGTGTGATAGCATTGAGTGAATATATATTAAATGGTGATACCGCCCAATTGAGAAAGGCTAAACTTTACATTAGAATAGTATTAAGTTTTATTATTGGAGCTATTATTTCAGCAGAAGTTCAAAAATATATAGGCACCTATGCCATATTAGTTGCAGCAATGATTCTAGTATTAATATTTATCTTTTATAGTATATTAATTTATAGAAGAGAGCATACAGTGGAATAACTTTCAAAAATCAAATTAAGAGGTTAGTGCTATGGAAATAAAACAGATAAAATATTTTGTTGAAACTGTTCGACGCGGTGGTATGACGCAAGCATCTGAACATTTATATATTGCACAGTCAACAATTAGTAAAGCAATCAAAAGTATAGAAAATGAATATGATATTACATTATTTGATCGTTCACAAAAGCAAATTAAACTGACAGACATCGGTCAGACATTTTACGACAATAGCTTAGAGTTTTTAGCATTGTTTGAGAAACTATCATTAGAAATGAATGATGTGATGAATGTTCAAAAAGGTCATATTAGAATAGCGCTATCACCAATGATGAATGTTCAATTATTTACAGATAGTTTAAATCAATTTCACCAACTATATCCGAAAGTTACCTATGAAGTAATGGAAGGTGGAGGTAAAATAGTAGAAAACCTCACAGAAACAGATGAAGTGGATATAGGTATTACGACTTTACCTGTTGATGCAACTTTATTTCATTCGGTACCATTATATAATGAAGAGTTATTACTCGTTGTGAGTAAAGATCATGCATTGGCACAACAAGAAAAAGTGGATTTAGCCGAACTTAAAGAAGAAGAGTTTGTGCTATTTCATGATGATTATTACTTAAAAGATCAAATTATCGAGAACTGTAAACGATTAGGCTTTTATCCGAAAACTGTAGCTAATATCTCTCAAATTAGTTTTATAGCGAATATGATTAGTCAAGGTATTGGTATTAGTGTCGTACCAGAAAGTTTAGTACATTTAATGGGAGATAATGTGAAAGCATTGAAACTCGAAAATGCAGAGTTATCATGGCATTTAGGTTTAATCTGGAGAAGAGATGCATATCTTAATTTTGTGACACGCGAATGGATACAATTTATAAGGGACTTAAGAGAGAAGTAGTAATTCTTTAATACAAATAAATACGTGAATTGAAAAATACTTTGGTGTCAGTCATTGTACATCAAAGTATTTTTTATTACTTTTTTCTATATATAATGTATTCCTTTTAGGAATGTTATTAATCGAAAATATGTATTTTATTAATACTTCAAGAGGGACTATAATGAATGATGTAAGGCACATAAAACCAACAAATTGGTGACGTTAACATCATTCACCCCCTTGAATGTTTACACATAAAATTTAATAAAGTATATTTAAAATGAAGCAGGATTTAATTGTAATTTACTATAAATGAATGAGATGAAAAGGTAAATTTTAATCTTTATCTTTACTAAGTGAAGGAGTTTTTCAATATGAAAAAATTTGGCAAAAAAGTTGTTTTAGTTGGAGACGGCTCAGTAGGTTCTAGTTATGCATTTGCAATGGTAACACAAGGTATTGCAGATGAATTTGTAATTATTGATATTGCTAAAGACAAAGTGAATGCGGACGTTCAAGATTTAAACCACGGTGTACTTCATAGTGATTCACCAGTTATTGTTAAAGCTGGAGAATATAGTGATTGTAAAGATGCTGATTTAGTAGTTATTACTGCAGGAGCACCACAAAAACCAGGTGAAACACGTTTACAATTAGTAGAGAAAAACACAAAAATTATGCACAGCATTGTGACAAGTATAATGGATAGTGGCTTTGATGGTTACTTCTTAATTGCGGCAAATCCTGTGGATATCCTAACACGCTATGTCAAAGAATTAACTGGCTTACCAGCTGAACGTGTTATCGGTTCAGGTACAGTATTAGACTCTGCAAGACTTAGATATTTAATCAGTAATGAGTTAAATGTAGCGCCTGCAAGCGTTCATGCTGCTATTATAGGTGAACACGGTGACTCTGAATTAGCGGTATGGTCTAAAGCGAATATTGCTGGTATTTCAGTATTCGATACGCTTAAAGAACAAACTGGTAGTGAAGCTAAAGCACAAGAAATTTATGAAAAAACTAGAGACGCTGCATATGAGATTATTCAAGCTAAAGGTTCAACATACTACGGTATTGCTTTAGCCTTATTAAGAATTTCAAAAGCCTTATTAAACAACGAAAACACTATTTTAACAGTTTCTTCACAATTAAATGGAGAGTATGGATTTAAAGATGTATACATTGGTGTACCAACATTAATTAACGAAAATGGTGCAAGTAAAATTTATGAAACACCATTAAGCGATCACGAAAAAGAATTGTTTAAACAATCTGTTGAGGCATTAGAAGCTTCATATGATTCAGTGAAACATCTTTTAGAACAATAGAACATGAATGATCCATCTTTAATGTATGAATGAGCAACGGGGAATTGATTTCACACTGATGTTATCGTAAAGATAAAATAAAATGTGAGCATTGGAAGGAAATGAATATAATGGCAGACAAAAAATATACTGCAGCTGATATGGTCATAGACACATTAAAAAATAATGGAGTAGAATACG
>NZ_JBXVVK010000021.1:0-17591 GCF_057219715.1 Staphylococcus sp. 510
CTCATTTTTTAAGTGATGTTTGATACGTAGCGCTTCCCCAGTAGATGTATCTGAAGACAATAATTCTTTGTATGTTCCCTTAAACGTTATCTCTCCACCTTGCGCCCCTGAACTTGGCCCCATATCAATAATATAATCTGCTTCCTTAATTACATCAGGATCATGTTCTACAATTAATACTGTATTACCTTTATGTTTTAAAGATTTCAAAATTTCATTTATTTTTGCAATATCCTCTGGATGTAAACCAACACTTGGTTCATCAATGATATAAACCAAATCAGATAGCGAACTATTTAAATGTCGTATTAATTTAAGCCGTTGTGCTTCTCCACCTGATAAAGAAGTGGTTACACGGTTAAGAGTTAAATAACTTAATCCTATATAATCAAGTGCTTCTAATTGTTTTCGGAGTGGTTCAATAATAAACTGGGCTGTTGAATTATTTAATTTATTAAGAAATACTAAATTTTCTTTTACAGTCATTTGTGTGAAATCTGAAATATTTTTTCCTATAATTTTACAACTCAAAATTTTCGAATTTAAACGTTGACCGTTACAAGTTGGACAAATTTTATTTTCCACAACATTTTTAAGATGTTTAGCATAACGTTTTTTGTTAAATTCTTTATCTCCCAAGAATATTCTTCTAAATCTAGGTATAAGTCCCACATATTTTGCTGATTTTCGCCATTCTTCGGGCGGATTTTTTAATTTTATTGGCTCCTGATACAAAAACAAATCTAATTCTTCTTTTGTATATGCTTTTAATTTTTTATCATTATCGAATAGACCACTATCACGATAAGCTTTCCCTCTTTCTTTATCAGGGCCAAAAGAAGGGAAATTAATAGCACCTTCATTTAAAGATTTGTTCCAATCTAAGAGTTCATTTAAATTAATGTCTTCAATGTAACCTAATCCTTCACATGTTTTACACATACCATTGGGACTGTTAAATGAAAAGGAATCTGAATAACCAACAAAAGGTTCACCTACCCTTGACCACAACAATCTAACAGAGGCATATATATCAGACACTGTACCTACAGTAGAGCGAGAATTACCATTAAATCTTTTTTGACTAATTGTCATTGCTACAGGAAGATTTTTAATTTCTTTTACTTTTGGTTTAGGTTGCTGATTTAAATGAAATTGAATATAGCTAGAATAACTTTCATTTAAAAGTTGTTCAGATTCAGCAGCTATTGTATTGAAAACCAGTGATGACTTACCTGAACCAGAACGTCCTGTAAATACTGTAATCAAATGTTTAGGTATAGTTATATCTATATTTTTTAAATTATTCTGTGAAGCTCCTATGATAGTAATATCATTCATAAATTCACCCTCCATTATAATTTTTATCAATTGATTAAATTATCACACTAACTTAATTTATCTTTTTCTTCCTAAGTTTCATTATTCCATCTTTTGGACTAGCAGTACTAGCGAAGCCTATTTTTGCAGCATTAGCTGATACGGTTGATATATCTAGATATATCATTGTATCTGCGTATCAATTTGGTCAATATGCGTTATTCACATTGGTTCCGTTTCGTTTGGCCAGTTGTTATCTTTGTACTTGTATTCGGGGATAGCATATTAGTAACTCAAGTTATATTACATTAATATAAACATCTTTTAAAATTAATTTTATGTTTTTGGTTTATTCATATAATGTCTCAACTAAAAAACTATCGCCAAATTTAAAAAATTTGGCGATAGTCATTAAGACAATGAATATTGATAGATATTACAAATTTATGCTTCTAATTGTTTAATAATCTCTCTATTGAAATCATCTAAGTCATCTGGTACACGACTTGTTACAATATTGTTGTCTACTACAACTGATTCATCAACAACATGTGCTCCTGCATTAGATAAATCTTTACGTACATTGATAACACCAGTTATTGTACGTCCATTTAAATCATCAGTATCAACTAATAATAGTGGGCCATGACAAATCGCAAATGTTGGTACATCATTTTGAGTGAAATACTTAGTAAATGTACCATAACGACCTTCTTCATCACCACGTAAATGGTCAGGTGAAAATCCACCAGGAATTAATAATGCATCATAATTTTCTGGTTTAGCATCTGCGATACTAACATCTACAGTTACTTTTTCACCATGTTTACCAACAACTTCATGATTAGCTGTATCACCAATAATCTCAGTCTCAAATCCAGCATTTTCTAATGCTTCTTTTGGACTAGTTAATTCTATATCTTCAAATTCATCTGCTAAAATGATTGCTACTTTTTTAGTCATATTACAACATTACCTTTCAATTATAATTTTTAAATCTAGATATTATATACACTAAGAAGGAGGGGGTTTAAACATATATTAAAAATGGTTAAGCATTTCCATCAATTATATCACGGCATTGTTTAGCAGCAGCTTTTGGATCGTCAGCGTTTGCGATGCCACCACCAACAATAATTAAATCTGGTTGTTCAACCGCCACTGATTTAATTGTATCGAGTTTGATACCACCTGCTACGGCTACTTTTGAATTTGAAATAACTGATTTAACAGTACGTAAACTTTCTAAAGGTGATACACCTTTAGCTTGTAAATCGTAACCAGTATGTACTGCAATATAATCAGCACCCATTTTATCTAATTCAGCTGCACGTTGTTCTAAATTTTGAACCGCGATCATATCAACTAATAATTCTTTGCCATGGTTATGTGCTTCTTCGATAGCACTTTTAATTGAAGCATCTTCAGAAACACCCAGAATTGTTACGATGTCAGCACCGAATTTTACAGCTTGACTTACTTCATAACTAGCAGCATCCATAATTTTTAAATCTGCTAATACTTGTGTGTTAGTGACTGATTTACTCATATGTTCAACAGCAGATAGTCCTTCATTTATAACAATTGGTGTTCCAATTTCTACGATATCAATGAATTCCTCTACTTCTTGAGCTAATTTTGCTGCTTCTTTTTGGTCTAATAGATCGATTGCTAATTGTAATTTCATTAAAGTTTCTCCTCTCTATCTTTTATAATGCTATTATGGTATTAGTTGCTTCGAATAACAATACTGACATTTTTGTCACTATATAAAATGGAGGATTTGTTTTGTTAATTGAATATAATAATAAAGAATTTTATACATCGAAAGATTTAGCCCTGTCTGTCATTGGTGGAAGATGGAAAATTACCATTGTTTACCATCTTTTACAAAATAAGCGCTTAAGATTAAGTGAATTACAAAATAAACTACCTGATATCAACCAACGAATGTTAATAAGACAACTTAGAGAACTAGAACAAGACAAAATCATTGAAAGGACGGTTTATCCAGTAGTCCCTCCTAAAGTAGATTATAGATTGACTGAGATAGGTTTAAAGCTTGATAAAGTAGTCTTTTCAATTTGTGATTGGGGAGATGATTTTCTAGATACACTTAAAAACAATAATCGTAGATATTGACATGACAAATGATTATCAGAAGTTCCATCACTATAAAAGGTGTATCAAGGATTTATAACCCCCTTGATACACCTTTTAAATTCATTTTTAATTACCGAAGAATCGACTCCAAAATCCCTTTTTAGGTGGTTCTACCTCTCTATTATCATCAGGATCACTCTTCGTTTCTTCAACGAACTTATCCTCTTTTGTTAATTCACCTTCATTTGTACTGTCGTTCTTTTTCTCTTCGGCTATATCCTTGTAATTTACTTCTGTTGGTTGACGCTTTGTTTGTTGTTGGTTGATATTTTGCGATTCTTCAGTAAAAGTTGCTTCTTGCGGATTAATGTTTTGTCTATTATTCGTCTCTGTATCAAAAGAATAATTGAGCTGTCTTTCTTCTTCTAATTGGCTTTCTAGTTTTTGAATTTTTTTATTGCTTTCTAAAGCTAATATTTGTTGATTCTCCAACAATTTATTTAATGTATTAACATTGCTATTTTGTTGATCTAATTGCTTAGTTAAATTCTCAATATATTTTTCATCATTTTTAGCTCTAGTTTCAAAGATTTCTATTTGCTTTTCTAATTCGTTTACTTTTGTTTTTAATGTCTCAGAACTATTTGAATTATTATATATATTCTTTTCTGCTTTTGCAGTATTTTCACCAAACAATTCTTTTTTTACTGATTCTTTATTTTGGATTGTACTCTCTTTCTTAGTAATTTTTTCTATAATTTTCAAATAATCATTATCATCAATATAATTAATCCCATTTTCTTTTTCAAAAGTTATATTTAAACTTTTAGCATTATTAACAATAGTTTGTTTAGTTACACCTAATTCATCAGCAACCATTTTAATAGTTCTCATAACACCCACCCTTAGGTACCTAATTTAGTACCTAAATTTTACCACCTAATGAAGTTTATTTCATCACTTACCGCCTAAATTTACTACCTATTTACTACATATGTACCTAATTAGCTCCTTATAATATATTTTTGAAACTTAATTAGGTACTAAAATAATGAACTACACATTTTGCCATGGCAATGTGCTTTTAACTACATTTAAAACTCTTTATATACTTTCTTAAAAGTGTTAATATTGCTTTATAGATACTAAAAGAGTCAATGCTATTGGCGTAGCATTGACTCTCGGTAATAAAACGATTCGCACTCGTTTGTTTATATATTTTTTGATACTTGTATTATATCTATCTAACCATCTAAGTGCAAGCACAAGACATATAACTTACGTAAAAATTGTTTTATTACCTCAATCCTAAAAATGGAAATGAGGTTTTTATTATGCCCAATTTTGAAAAATACAATTTATCACAAGTAAAAACTGAAAGGTTTTATCAACTACCTAAATATTTATTCGAAGATGCATATTTTAAAAAAATGTCGGCGGAAGCCAAAATTATGTATGCGTTATTAAAAGATCGCTTTGAATTATCCATCCAAAATGAATGGGTAGATAAAAATAATAACATTTACTTTATCTTCAGTAATAAACATTTGTGCGAATACTTAGGTTATGCAGAACAAAAAATTATAAAATTAAAAAAAGAGTTAATAAGTTTTAATTTACTAACTCAAGAACGTGTTGGCCTTAATAAACCAAATAGATTATACCTATTAAAACCTAATTATGGCATTAAATCCAGTCATAGAAAGGAACTTCCAAATTCACAGTTCCAGAACAATGAATTTGGAAGTTCTAGAACTGTGAATTTAAGTGGTCAAGAACTTCCAAATTCACAGTCTAATGATACTAATTATAATGATACTGATTATATTAAGACTGAGAATAATGATACGAATGATTTGAATGATAATAAACCAACATATCCCAGTAATCACACAAATCATTCAAATCACTATAATCCAAATTTTAATGATGAAGCTTTAAAGTTCCAATTATTAGAAGAACTACCACATAGTATTCAAAACTATCTAAGTAACTTTGAAGTAGCTGAAATTAAAATTATCAAAACTGTATTATTAAAAGCCAAAACATCTTTCAACAATGCGATTGATAGCTACTACTTGTTAGAAGATATGGAAATAGAAATACTTCATGTTCTTAAACGTTTTAAAGCCATGCTTATTCAAAAAAATGAAACCGTTGAAGCCATGCAAGGGTACTTAATGAAATCTCTTAAATCAGAATTCGCAGAAGTACATACGCTGAATAAGCGACGTGATCATTTACCCATTACATCTTTATTTAATCAATAATTCAATTTAATAGGCCAACAATGATCCAATTAGAGAGCATCTTTAAATAGATGTTCTCTTTTTTTATTAACAAGTGGTTGCTATGGCAACCACCTAGACCAAACGAAAGGTAAAGGAGGAGATAACAAAATAACATCAATACAATGTCACAATACCACAATTTCACAACATAGCACGCTGCTATTAAAGAAAGGAGGATCCACTTATGAGCAATAAGAAAAAGATTAAAGTTACTTTGTCATTAATTAATGTTCTCTTAACAGCAGTCGAATTTTATCTTCAATGGCAATTGAGTAAATCTGAAAATGAATTGTAGTTAAGCAAGTAGGTGGGACTAAAATATTTCTGTTTTAGTCCTATTTTTTTCTATAAACGAGTATTCTTCGTTTAATAATGGCTCAAACATGTCGCATAAGATGAAAAACAAAATGATCATTTAGCGTTGTTTTAACTTTTAAAAATGTAAAAGTGTTAACCGTTTTTATATTTTTTATTTTAATCTTCCTAAAATTATTTTAGCGAGCATCAAGAGTATTTTAATTAACTATAAAATGTTAATTAAAAAGCAAAGTATGATTTATTTTAGACTGTCTAAAGAAATAAAATAGAACAGAAAACATGCCAAATTGCATTTTCTAAAAGAAGGTGATTTGACAGTATATTTTTATATTTGGAATAAAAAAGAATATTTAACGAGTGAAGTTTTTGATTTAACAGAAAGTGAAAAACAAGAAATTAATCATCAAATGATTGATGAAATTGAAGAAGAAAAATAAAAATAAATTTTCTTAAACGTTAGCAAAAAGCTAGCGTTTTTTTGTTGAAAATACGCTAAAAATGGCTGGGTACATTTTGGGTACAGACACAATATGATGTGGGGACAAAATGGGTACAACACAATATCTTGTGGGTACATTCTGGGTACAAAACAAATTTCAGGCACCTAATGTAAAATGTTGTAACCCTTGAAATGTCTGGCTTCGCCAGACCCACCTTTTTAATAGGTGGCAAATTTCCCTTATGCTCTTACAAAGAATTTGGAGCCAATTCAAAATTCGGTGGTTTTTTGAAAGAAATTGCTCCTGCAGGAACTAAAAAAGGTGATGATTTTTTGAGCCATTTTATGCAAAATTTTAGTTTGCATGTAACTGGGCAGTGTCTAAAAAATCGACACTGGTTTTGCTAAAGTTTTATGATGTGAACTCAAAATATATTTATTTGGCTCTCATTTGCGTTTTAAGAGCTTATATAGAATTTTGGATATAAAACTATGTAAATATTTAGTGTTTCTTCAAAATGCCCCTTTAAAATTAAAAATAAAGGCACTCAAATTTTTTGTAAGAGTTATGATAAAGTTTGTTAAAAGAAAAAATGAAAGTGGATAAATTTATGAGAAAACAGGAGTTGTTAAAAAATGAAATTTAGAGAAGCATTAGAGAATTTTTTAACGAATGAGTATGTATATGTTGTGTTGCTGGTACTAGCTATTTATCAAATTTTTATGTTGTTTGAATAAAAATTCGGGGAGTAGAACACGCATTTATGCCGAGAAAATTTATTGATCGTTGAGAAGAACCCTTAACTAAACTTGCAGACGAATGTCGGCATAGCGTGAGCTATTAAGCCGACCATTCGACAAGTTTTGGGATTGTTAAGGGTTCCGAGGCTCAACGTCAATAAAGCAATTGGAATAAAGCAATTAAGTTTGATAATTTATTTAAAAAAGGGGGGGTATCTTGAGTAAGTTTTTAAAATATTTAATTTCGGCTATTCTTTTTGCAGTTGGGACGTTTATTTTAATTTTTATTTTTGATTATCTAAAATTAACTCCTAATGATAGCGGCTTTCTTAGTAATTTAAGTAATTTGGAATTGTTTTCTTTCTTTAATACACCTGAGTTCAATGGTCTTTTTGTCTTATGTTTATTTGTTTCTGTTTTAATTTTTATTTTTGGTTTGTTGAGTGGTTTAAAAAAAGAAAGTGAATCTTAGGATTTGCTTTCTTTTTTTAATTAATCTAATTTTTTGTTAGTTTTAGGTATTATGTATAAGAGTAAAACACAGAGAATTATGCTTTGAATTATGACAGACCATAGTATTATATTTTCTTTATTTGTTATTAGTGAAAATGCATCTAAGATTATAAAAATTACGGAAAAACAAAGACTATATTTAAAAAAATGTTTTAGGTATAGTCCACAATTGATTTGAGCTTTATACCAATTTTCTTGAGTTTTCATTGATTTTTTTGTTCTAAAACCGTAGAAGTAATTTATCTTTTCTGGAGGGTTTTTTAAAATTAAATTACCTAAAAAAATCATAAAAATACTTGAAAGGAATAATAGCATTTAGTGACGTCCTTTTTGTGTTTTTAGAAACGAGTTGAAAACGAGTTTCTTCTTGTCTTGATACTATAAAAAAAGCAAAGATATAACATAAAATCACTTATCGGAAGTTATCTGTAACTCAATTATTAGAAATGATATAATACAAAGGTCGTCGTTCACTTCTGTGCTGTATTTAGCATGGAAGGAGGTGACATCATGTTCAGTACACTATTTGTAACTATTATAGCTCCTATCGTAGTAGGAGTTATACTCACATTATTTTCTCATTGGCTGAATAATCGTGAGAAGTAATTTAGCGGCGACATATAGCTAATACACCAAAAGAGCCCGATAACTATTCGCAGTAGTTATCGGGCTCGGTGTTTATCATGTTAGTACACTATTTGTTAACTAAATTATAACACTAGTTAGTGGAGAAATGCAAAGTGATATGTACAGTATCAGTTACAAGGTATCGTTTCAATATTTTGACGCTAATTGTCAATAATTTAAAGGATAATTTATGAATGTTATGTATTGAGAGTTTATCCTTTTTTTATATAGATTGTCATTAGAACGTGCATTAAATTTAGAATAAATAATACAAAGATCAAAATTCATGAAATCAAATTTTTAATAACTTCATTAAGCTTCGTATCAATATACTTATCCTTATGTATGACTAAATAGAAATAACGTTTGATGTCTAAGTTTGTTACTTCTAGCTTTTCTAAATCATAAGGTGTTAATGTTGATTTAGAAACAATAGAAAAGCCTTTATCAGCGTGGACCATATTTTTAATTAGATTTGTGTTGTTAATTTCTACTAAATAAGAGGATGAAGTCATTTGTGATAACGCATTTTCCTGATAGACTCTTGTCCCTGATCCACGTTCTCTGATAAAACATATTGACTTATTTGAAGAAGATGATTTTTTACGAATTAATACTATTTCATCTTGAGCAATACGTCTACTGTGTATAATATTACTTTGAACCTCTTTTTCGATTATACCTAAATCGATAGTGTTATTCTTAATATGTTGTAATACTGTATCAGAATTATTTAAATACACATGAATGTATAATTCAGGATAATTTTTGGCTAAATCAGCAAGATGTTGTGACAATCGATATTCGCCATAAGTGTAACTACTCCCTATCGTTAAATCTCCTGAAATTATATCAGGTTGCATTTTCAAATCGTGTCTTAAGTTTTGTTCTAATCGCTCACGTTGTAAAGCATATTGAAATAGTTTCTCCCCATCACTTGTTAAAGACATTTTAGAATGTCTAAATTCGAAAATTTTTACATCGTATTCCAGTTCTAATCGTTTAATATCGCGACTTATTGATGGCTGTGAAGTATATAAATTTTCTGCAGCTTTAGTAAAACTTTGCGTTTTAACTACTTCAGTTAGAACTTTTAATGAATCCATTAACTAGGTCTCCTGACATTTGAATACCTCTATTATAACAAAAAATGTTATGAGTAATATACTCAATATTTATTTTACGTTATAACTATGCGATGCTAAGCTTTTGATAAAGGAGGAGTTAAAAAGTGAAGTCCTTAAAAAGCAAAGCCTTTATTTATGGTTTATTATTCACATTTATCATCGCAGTTATAAGTTTATTAGGCTCAAAGTTACCATTTTTAGATAAGATAGGTGCTTTAACAATTGCTATACTGATTGCGATTCTATATAGACATTTTAAGGGTTACCCTGAAGCATATCGTTCAGGAATCGCATTTTCGTCTAAACGGTTACTGAAATTAGCTATTATATTATATGGATTAAAGTTAAATATTTATGATGTAATTGGAAAAGGTAGCGATTTGGTATTAATCGATATTGGAGTCATCCTTTTTAGTATCGGATTAATGTTGTTACTAAATAAATATATTAAAGGAGATAAAAACCTCATCCTATTATTAGGTATTGGCACTGGGGTGTGTGGCGCGGCAGCTATTGCAGCAGTATCTCCAATATTAAAATCTAGAGAAAAAGATTCTGCGATTAGTATTGGTATTGTCGCACTTATTGGCACTATATTTTCGCTTGCATATACTGTAATATATTCTATTTTTACAATATCTCCTGAAGTATTTGGGGTCTGGTCAGGTACAAGTTTACATGAAATTGCACATGTAATTCTTGCTTCAGACTTCTCAGGCCAAGAGGCTTTGAGTATGGGACTGTTAGGAAAACTGGGACGTGTGTTTTTATTAATACCTCTGAGTATTATTTTAATTTTAATTATGAGAAAAAAATCGCATAGTGAGAATGAAAAAAAGCGTATTGATGTACCTTACTTTTTACTTGGTTTTGTCATGATGGCATTATTCCATACTTATGTATCCTTGCCACACATGGTTATGCAAATTATAGATAATATCACTACTATATGCTTATTGATGGCAATGGTTGCATTAGGGTTAAATGTTTCATTTAAAGACTTAAAAGATCGTGCTTTCAAACCATTAATAGCTGTCATTATTGTATCTATTTGTTTATCAACTGTGACATTTATTGTTGCTAAGTACTTTTATAGTTAGACTATAAGTATATTAAAAAATTGATATAGATTCTCACAAACAAACACAACACATTGAAGGCATTCCATATTACTACAGTCAAAAAAAGATCAGCCTTTTTCTTACTAGGCCTATTCTTCTTTATTATTACTGACATATCAAGCTTTACAATGCATATTCCGACTTACCTTGACAGTTTAATTATAGTAAATTTCAATATTTCTATTAACTATGGAACAATATAATTTAGGGTACACCCTAATCATACAAAGTAAGTTGTTGAAATTATCGCAATGTCACTTTACTGGATATATGAGAATTACTTTACTTAATAAATGAGAAAAAGGATAGCTAAGAGCTACCCTTTTAAATCTTAAAGTTGTTATTTTACTTGCTATATGAGAATGTTTTAACTTTATAAATAAGAAAGAGAAGTACAACTAATATTAGTTGTACTTCTCTTTCTTATTTATAAAACAATTTGAATAATTGCAATAATAATTAAAATACTGATAATCCACTTTTGTACAAAACTAGGGACCTTTTTACCTAATTTTAAACCTAACGGAGCGAAAATAATACTCCCTATTATTAAAAATAACGCATCTTCTAAAGGAATGTAACCTTGTATAAGTTTAATGATAAAGGCGCCAATTGAAGATATAAAAGCAATTACTATACTATTAGCAACTACCGTATTCATTGGTAATTTGAATAAAACTAGCAATATAGGAATAATAATAAAAGCGCCGCCTGCTCCAACTATACCTGAAATGATACCAACGAAAAGACCAACCATAACTAATAATGGCTTGTTAAAGGAAGATTGATCTAAACTCGGTTTTATGTTAATAAACATTAAAATTAATGCGAGTAAAGCAATGATAATATATATCGTATTTACAAATGTAGCATTAAATAAATTTGCTAACAGTCCACCTAACATGCTGCCTATAATCATGCCACTACCCATGTAAAGCACTAATAGTGGCGAAAATTCTGGTTTTTTTCGCGCTTTTAATGACCCACTTAAAGTACTGAAAAAGACTTGACTGGAAGTAAGTCCTGATGCCATGTATGCACTGTACGCAGGAGCGCCAAATAGTGGTGGTAATAATAAAATAGCTGGATAAATAATGATGGCGCCACCTATACCTACTAGACCCGAAATAAAGCCTCCGAATACCCCAATAAGTAACATCATAATAATAGTTGAAATATCCATTATTTACTTTTTACCAATAAGTTAACGGCTTCATTAATCAATTCTTCAGAATTTTCACCATTATCCTCTGCTGCTTTTACACATTCTATTAAATTTTCACTAATGATAATTCCCATCAAACGTTGGATTGAACTTTTTGATGCACTGATTTGAGTAATGACATCTTTACAATCTTTTTCTTCTTCCATCATTTTAATAACGCCATTGAGTTGTCCTTGTATTCTATTAATACGATTAATCATTTTTTTATCATAATTCATAGTTATTTCCTCCACTTTTAATTGAATAAAGTCATAATAAACGATAAAAGTAAACATGTCAAATACCCCCTACCGTATTTGACATAATATAAATAATTAGTTAATATACCCATATAGGTATTTATTAGGAGGTTAATATGAAACAATATAACGAAAATCATATCAATAATTTCAGTAAACAAGAATTAGAAAAATTGGGTGCACAAGGTCAACTGATTGACGTTAGAACACAAGAAGAATATGAGCTTGCACATATAAATGGTGCGACATTACATCCTGTAGATAAGATTGAATCGTTCAATAAAGATAAAAACACAACCTATTTTGTACACTGTAAAAGTGGTACCAGAAGTGCTAAAGCGAGCGAATATTTAGCTAAACAAGGCTACGACATTGTTAATTTAGACGGTGGCTATAAAGCGTATGAAGCAAAAAACGACGATGATAATACATTCGAAGAAAATACTAATGTAGAAATTAAAGCAGAGCGTAAACAATTTAACTATAGTGGTCTTCAATGTCCAGGTCCAATTGTAAACATCAGTAAAGAAGTGAAAAATATTGAAGTAGGCGAGCAAATCGAAGTTACAGTCACAGATCCTGGATTCCTTAGCGACATTAAAAGCTGGGTCAAACAAACTGGTCATACTTTAGTTAAACTTGATGAAAGTAATCATGGAATTAATGCCATTATTCAAAAAGAAAAACCAAAAGACTTACAAGTGAATCATACTGCTAAAGGTACGACAATTGTACTATTTAGTGGAGAGTTAGATAAAGCAGTGGCAGCAATGATTATTGCAAATGGCGCTAGAGCTGCAGGAAGAGATGTAACTATCTTCTTTACGTTTTGGGGACTCAACGCGTTGAAAAAAGCGCAAACAGTTAACGTTAAAAAGAAAGGTATCGCAAAAATGTTTGATTTGATGTTGCCAAAAACACCTTTGAAAATGCCACTATCTAAAATGAATATGTTCGGTTTAGGTAATATCATGATGCGATACGTAATGAAAAAGAAAAACGTTGATTCATTACCATCACTCATTAATCAAGCGATAGCTCAAGATATTAAATTAATCGCATGTACCATGAGCATGGATGTCATGGGTATTACAAAAGAAGAATTAAGAGATGAAGTTGAGTACGGCGGTGTAGGCACTTATATAGGTGATACTGAAAACGCGAGTCATAATTTATTTATTTAATTAAATCTATCAAAATAAGGAGTTCTTTATATGTTTTTCAAACAATTTTACGATAATCATTTATCTCAAGCATCTTATTTAGTTGGCTGTCAACGTACGGGAGAGGCAATAGTAATTGATCCTGTTCGTGATTTAACAAAATATATGGAAGTTGCAGATAGCGAAGGTTTTAAAATTACACAAGCTGCTGAAACACATATTCACGCTGATTTTGCTTCTGGAATTCGGGATGTGGCAAAACGTTTAAACGCCAATATATATGTATCTGGCGAAGGTGATGATCAATTAAGTTATAAAAATATGCCGGAACATACAAATTTTGTTAAAAATCAAGATATTATTCAAGTAGGTAATATTAAATTAGAAGTCTTGCATACACCTGGTCATACCCCTGAGAGTATCAGTTTCTTACTCACTGATGAAGGTGGCGGCTCAAGTGTTCCAATGGGTTTATTTAGTGGTGACTTTATTTTTGTTGGTGATATCGGTAGACCTGATTTACTAGAAAAATCAGTACAAATGGAAGGTACTACAGAGATTGGTGCAAAACAGATGTACCAATCTATAGAAGGTGTTAAAAATTTACCAGATTATATTCAAATATGGCCTGGACACGGTGCTGGAAGTCCTTGTGGTAAAGCATTAGGTGCCATACCAATGTCTACGCTAGGTTACGAAAAAATTAATAACTGGGCATTTAATGTAACAGATGAATCTAAATTTGTTGAAACATTAACATCAAATCAACCAGCGCCACCCCATCACTTTGCACAGATGAAAAAAATTAATCAGTTTGGTATGAAAATGTATCAACCATACAACGTTTATCCTAGTTTAGATAATGAAAGAATAGCATTTGATCTTCGTAGCAAAGAAGCCTTTCACGGTGGACATACACAAGGAACAATCAATATTCCTTATAACAAAAACTTTATTAACCAGATCGGTTGGTATTTAGATTTTGAAAAAGATGTAGATTTAATCGGAGATAAATCTACAGTTGAACAAGCAACGCATACTTTACAATTAATTGGTTTTGATAATGTAGCAGGCTATCGTTTACCAAAATCAGAAATTCTAACACAATCCATCCACAGCGCTGATATTACTGGTGAAGAAGCAAATGTACTCGACGTACGTAATGAAGAAGAGTGGAATAATGGGCACTTAGATCAAGCAGTCAATATTCCGCATGGTAAATTATTAAATGAAAATATTCCATTTAATAAAGAGGATAAAATATACGTACATTGTCAGTCAGGTGTTAGAAGTTCAATCGCAGTGGGTATCTTAGAAAATAAAGGATTTGAAAATGTCGTGAATATTAGAGAAGGCTATCAAGATTTTCCAGAATCATTAAAATAATTTAAGGGTGTGGAAAAATGAGTAAGTATTATCAAATTGTTATTGTAGGTGGCGGTACAGCAGGTATTACCGTGGCATCAAGACTATTAAGAAAAAATCAAAGCTTAAAAGGAAAAATAGCAATTATAGACCCGGCTGAATATCATTATTATCAACCGTTATGGACTTTGGTTGGTGCTGGGGTATCGAGTTTAAAAAGTTCTCGTAAAGATATGAAAAGTGTTATGCCTGAAGGTGTTCAATGGATAAAAAATGCTGTTTCAAGCTTTCAACCTGAAAACAATAGCATTATTTTAGGAGATAATTCGGTCGTTAGTTACGAATTTTTAGTGGTAGCCCCTGGATTACAGATTAATTGGTCTTCTATTAAAGGATTAAAAGAGAATATAGGTAAAAATGGTGTTTGTTCTAACTATTCACCTAACTATGTTCGCGAAACTTGGAGACAAATTTCTAAATTTAAACAAGGGAACGCGATTTTCACGCATCCTAATACGCCTATCAAATGTGGAGGCGCACCTATGAAAATTATGTATTTAGCTGAAGATTATTTTAGAAAACATAATATCCGTTCTAATGCTAATGTGATATACGAAACGCCAAAAGATGCTTTATTTGACGTAGGCAAATATAATAAAGAATTAGAGAAAATTGTTGAAGAAAGGGATATAATTGTCAATTATAATTATAATCTTGTTGAAATTGACGGAGACAAAAAAGAGGCTACATTTGAACACATTAAAACAGACGATAGAAAGACAATAGATTATGAAATGTTACATGTAACACCACCCATGGGTCCCATAGGTGTACTTAAAGAAAGTACACTTTCAGATAGTGATGGTTGGGTAGATGTTAACCCAACCACATTACAGCATAAAAGCTACTCTAACATATTTGGGCTTGGTGATGCTTCAAATGCACCTACTTCCAAAACAGGAGCAGCAATTCGTAAACAAGCGCCTATAGTTGTTAATAACCTATTGCAAGTAATGGATAATGAAATGTTGACGCATCATTATGATGGTTATACTTCATGCCCTATCGTTACCGGGTACAATAAATTAATACTTGCCGAGTTTGATTATAATAAAAAACCAAAAGAAACATTGCCTTTTAACCAGGCCAAAGAACGAAGAAGTATGTATATTTTTAAAAAAGATTTATTACCTAAAATGTATTGGTACGGTATGTTAAAGGGTCTTATGTAAATAACAAGAGTGTACAGAAAATAACCATTTTCTGTACACTCTTTTTTTATGTCTAAATAAGTAAGTATTACATAGAATTATGTGTTCAAAAACCCAACAAAAAATCTATGTTCACAAAAGACCTCGTAATCAAGTTATGGTACACTAAAGGTGTATATAGGAGGTCTGTATTTTGAAAATAGGTTATGCAAGAGTTTCAACTGGATTACAAAATTTGAATTTACAGGAGGATCGATTAAATACATATGGTTGTGAAAAGATATTTAATGACCATATGAGTGGTTCAAAAAGTAAGCGACCTGGTTTAGATAAAGCAATTGAATTTGCGAGGTCAGGAGATACGATTGTTGTTTGGAGATTAGATAGACTAGGACGGAACATGGAGGATTTAATCACGTTAGTTAATGAACTTAACGAACGAGGTGTGAGTTTTCATAGTTTAGAAGAAAATATAACGATGGATAAATCAAGTTCTACAGGACAATTATTATTTCATTTATTCGCAGCATTTGCAGAGTTTGAACGTAATTTAATTTTAGAGCGATCTTCAGCCGGTCGAATTGCAGCACGTGCTAGAGGCCGATATGGAGGTAGACCTGAAAAATTAAATAAACAAGATTTAAACTTACTTAAGACACTTTATGATAATGGTACGCCCATTAAAACAATTGCAGAGCAGTGGCAAGTTTCACGTACAACTATTTATCGTTATCTCAATAAATTAGAGGCAAAAGAGAATAAAAACAAGTAGAGCAACTAATCTAGCTTACTATAATGAATCTACTAAATAATTTTATATATCATTAACATACAAAGACTTTGATTCAATGTCACTCGATGTAAAAAAGACGTTCTGACAGCGTCTAAAATCTCATAATATTTGCCTGTTATGAGATTTTAATAATAACACAAGAAAAAAGCGTACAAATTCGTACGCTTTTTTAATATAATACCTGTTTCACTAATGAACCAATGTTATATGAAAATATGAAACAATTTTAATCATTTGCTATATAAAGTTTCAAATGCTTAGATGTTAATGTTTTATTCTCTTTAACAAAGTTTATAGGATAGCCACTAAATTGTACTTTACCCCCATCTAGACCAGGACCTGGTCCTACATCTATAATCCAATCAGCATCACACATAATTGATAAATTGTGTTCAATTAAAATAACAGTGTTATTTTGTTCAATAAGGTCATTAAAACAGTTTATCAATATAGGAATATCAGCTTCATGTAAACCTGTCGTAGGTTCATCAAATATAAAAATACTATCTGTAACATCATCATTTAAATATTGGCCTAATTTAACGCGTTGAATTTCACCACCTGATAATGTAGATAGAGGTTGGCCAAGGGTTACGTAATTTAATCCAGTTTTACTTATAGCTTGTAACTTAGACTGAATTTCATTTTCTTTATCAAAAAATTTTATACCTTCGTCAACAGTCAATTCAAGGAAATCAGCAATGGAATAGCCATCTATAGTTGCATTCAACACTTCTGGCTTATAACGTTTACCGTGACACACTTCACATGTTTGTGAAAATTCACCCATAAATGCAAGTTCTGTTTCAATATAACCTTTACCACCACAATTGGGACAAGCTCCTTTCGAATTATAACTAAACATAGATTTATTTAATCCAGTTTCTTTGCTGAAAAAATTTCTGACTCTATCAAAAACACCTAAATAAGTTAGTAAATTAGACCGATCGGAACCTTGTATCGCTTTTTGATCCATAAATACTGCATTATCATTT
>NZ_JBXVVK010000022.1:0-15525 GCF_057219715.1 Staphylococcus sp. 510
TGAAATTCAATTAACAGATGCAATTGAACGTATGAATGCCGAAAGCCAAGTATACGCATACGATTTCGAAGGTAATCGTTACGATGTCGGTGAAAAACTAGGCTTCGTTAAAACAACGATACAATTTGCTTTAAATGAAGATTATATGAACAAAGAAATTATAGAATTTATTAAATCCATAAATAAATTAATATAAAAAATTTAGGAGACATAAAATGGATACAATTTTAATATATGGGACTTTTACTTCTGCTAAGGAGCTAGAACAAATATCAAATATGTTAGAAAACAGTTATAGAAAAATTATCATCGCTAATAACACAAATTCAAAATATACAATTAATTGTAATAAATTCAATGAGATGTTTGATCTAATAATTAATTTTGAAACCTTAAATGATTTAAATGTATTTGAAAAAATGGATATTAAAATCATTAGTTTAAATGAGCTACTATACGACTCATACGACTTTAAAATGAGTGTGATTATACCTGTATATAATACACAAGATTACATACATGAAACCTTAAATAGTATCATAAATCAATCTATGGCATTAAAGGATATCCAAATTATTATAGTAAATGATGGATCAACAGATGATTCTGATTTTATTTTATCTAAGTACCAAAAATTATATCCTAAAAATATTAAATATATTTATAAAGAAAATGAAGGAGTTTCGGTTGCAAGAAATACTGGGTTAAAATATGCGAGAGGAAAATATATTAATTTTATTGACTCTTATGATAAATGGGGGTTAACAACATTCAAAAATGTATATAACTTTTTCGAAGATAACCCTACTATCGATGTAGTATCAACACGTTTAAGCTTTTTTGATGGAATGGTAGGAGAACATCCATTAAATTACAAATATAGCAAAAAAGAAAATAAAATTATAGATTTGTATTATAACTATGATTACATACAAATGCATGCTTCTTCTTCTTTTTTTAGAGCTTCATCTTTACTAGATATAAAATTTGACACTAATTTAAAATACGCTGAAGATGCAAAATTTGTATATAACGTTTTGAAAAGAACATTTAAAATTGGTTTAATGAGTTATATTCAAGGTTGTTATTGGTATAGAAAAAGGAAAGATGAAACATCTGCTATCGATACAGCATTAACTAAAGAAAATTATTATAGTCATACTTTAGAGAATTTTCATAATTACTTAATAAATGAATATCAAAATAAAATTTACCTAAATATGTGCAAATGATGATTTTGTATGACTTGCAATATCGTCTAAAATATCAAACAACTACTTTTTCTACCTTAAATAAGAGCCAAATTGATGATTATACTCAACTCATTATTAATTTATTAAAAGTAATGGACGATGATGTGATATCCAATCCAAACTTAAAACATATTAATGCTGTATACCAGGTAGCTATTTTATCAGTAAAATATGAAGGCTATAATTTCAATATAAATAAAGAAGAGGGCATCTATAAAATCTTTTCAAATAATATTTTTATTAAAAACATTACAGATATGTATCTTAAAACGGAATATATCTATGAAAAAAATCAAGTATTAAAATGTGGATTTAGTTTACCAAATATTAATATGAATATAGATATTAAGCCCGTATTAGTTATTAATAAAAAAGAGATAATACACCCAAATAATGAAACAATTATTACTGAACAAACTTTTTTAAATATGAATATTAGTTATAATAAATTTTATCGTTTTGATATTCACTTACACGAAGGTATTAAAACAATAGAAGTGAAATATTTAGTTAACAATCAAGCATTGGAAAATATTAAACAAGTAAGTAAAACACTGCATACAAATTTCAGTAATACCAAGATTCCTTTTAGGCAGTACAAAAATAGAACTTTAAAATTAAAAGATAATAAAAAAATAATTAATTCTAGAAAACATATAATGCCAGTTATTAAAAACATCTTAGGATTAATAAAAAAAAGAAGCACTAGAAAATCTGGGATATATAAATTAATAGGTATTATCAACAAAAAAATTAATAATAAAAAAGTGTGGTTATTTGTAGATAGGTTGGAAAAGGCAGGAGATAATGCAGAGGCATTATTTGATTATGTCTATAAAAATCAAAAACAAATAACACCTTTCTTTTTAATTAATTCATCTAGTCCAGACTATATAAAACTACGAAACAAATATGGATCGAAAGTTGTTAGTTTTAATAGTAAAAAACATCATATGTTAATGTTCAAAGCAGAAAAAGTATTTTCTTCACATTCAGAGGCTTATCTAAATAATCCTTTTGGTACAATTAACGGTAAATTCATAAGAGAGTTATTAGATTTTGAGTTCGTTTTTTTACAACACGGTATTCTTCAAAATGATCTTTCTACCTTATTACACAAACGTAATAAACCTATGGACTACTTTATTACAAGCGCTAAAAAAGAAAAAGAAGAGGTTATACAAAAATATGGTTTCAGCGAAAAAGAAGTTTTACTTTCTGGTTTACCTAGATTTGATTTACTAAAAAGTAATAAGAAGAAAAAAATGTATTACAATTATGCCAACTTGGAGACCAAATTTATTGAGTGTAAATGATAATGAATTTTTAAATAGTTTATTCTTTAAAAGTTTAATTGAATTTTTATCTAACACTGAAATCCAAAAAATAGCTAAGCAAACTAATATGCAAGTTAAATTATGCTTACATCCGAAAATGCAAGTAAGATTTTCAAAGTTCTTTAAAACAATACCTAATATTGAAGTTATGGATCGTGTTAACTATAAAGATATAATAAGCAATACGGACATTTTGATAACTGACGTATCATCTATAGCATTTGATGTTGCGTATTTAAAAAAACCTATTCTATATTATCACTTTGATATAGATGATATATACTCATATTCTGCTTATGAACCCGGTTATTTTAACTACTTAGAGAATGGGTTTGGTCCTGTTGTTAAAGATTCTCAAACGTTAGCTTCGGAACTAATCAAAATTAAGAAGAATAACTATAAAATAAGTAAATTTTATCTTAGAAGAGTAGAATCATTTTTTGAATACAATGATGAATTTAATAGAGAAAGATTAATTGATTTAATATCTTAAAGTACTCACTTTAGAAGTTATATTTAAAACTATTTACTAAATTTATATGAATAATAACCCACTTTTAGAATAATAATAAAAGTGGGTTATTTAATATTTTTATAAAACTGTGAATTAATCTTTAAGTACTTAATATCTTATTGCTTTTTTGAAATATTAATATTCTTTATTAGTAATATCATTAATAAGGGTAACTTTATGGAAAACCTTATCACTTATGATACGCTTCTCCCTATCAGTGATTTTGCTAAAAATACCCAATTACTACTATAATAAAAAATCACCCTTATATAGGATGATTTTTTATTATATATAAGTGATTATTCATTTATATTATTTAGAAGCATTAAATGTTACTTTTTCAATTTTAATAGTTCAACTTTTGGATTAGAATATTTCAAAGTTTTCAATCTGTTTACTTCTTTTAACTGTAATTTAGGAAGATCTATTGTATCTTTATTTTTATAGGTCTTAGCAAATATATTTTCTTTTTAATCGTTTATAGATTTTATCTATTATTGAATTATAATCAAGAAATATACTGGATTTAAATATTCTTAGATTAGGTTATTTGTAGAATACTTACATCATAACGTTCCTTAATTTTCTTTTGTTCATTATTATCAAGATAATCAAATTGTAAAAAAAGTTTCTTCTTTGCTCGACTCATAGCTACATAGAATATACGATGCTCTTCATCGTTCATTAAATCTGGTTTCAAAAGTAGACTTAAAGTGTCTTTATTACCTATAACAAATACATTTTCGAATTCTGCGCCTTTCGCTTTGTGGATAGTAATATGATTACTTGTGTCTTCAACGATATTTGTACATATCACCATATTTTTATATAAAGTGTTTTCGTAAAAATCTTTTACTTGTCCCTTTCTAAACCCTGAAAGTTTAATATCTAAGGTTTTACATAAAGTATTGTAGAAATTCATTAATGTACCATTACCGTATTTATCATATTTATTAATCATATTTATTAGAGAATTAAGAGCTATTTTTTTAGGATTATTTTCATCTTTATAAATCGATTCGACTATTTTTAAGGCATCTTTATATTTAGTATTCTTAGCTAATTCAATAGCTTTTATAAGCGAAATAATAGTATTCCTTCTTTTACTATTACTATCAATTTCTTGAAAATTTTCCAATAACTTTTTATCAAAATTATTTCCTTCTAACTTTATTCTCATTGCATTAGAAGTAATATTATCTCTTGATAAGGTAACAAGTGACTCCTTGTTACAAATATTAACTACCTTAGTATAACTACGAATCCGATTTCCAATCAAAATTGTAACTTTATCATTTTTAATACCACTATATACTGTTTGAGTAATATCTTCTCTGATACTATTTAAAAAAGTAACTATTTGATATGAACTTCTATGATTTTCTAAGATAGTGTGAGAATTTATTGAATCAACTTTAAACTTCTCAAATAAGGAAACCCGTGCACCTTGAAAGCTGTAAATTGCCTGTGCCTTATCTCCAATAACCCCCACTATGCAACCTTTCTGTCTTATTTTATCTATAATAAAATCTTGTAATTGACTAGTATCTTGAAATTCATCTATAAAAAAGTAGGGATATTTAGCACATAAAATAGTGAGAATGAATGGATAATCTTTAATTAATACATATGAAAAAAACAAAACATCATCATGATCGATAATTCCTTTCTCCCAATATATTTTTTTATAATTTAATAATTGCTTTTCTAGTATATTTAAGTTTGATTTATTTATTCCTATTCTTTTTTTACTTTTTTTATCAATTGCTTGAGCTTTGGTATTATCACAAATAAATTGCACATCATTATTTTCGTAAGAAAGTTTCATAGATAGTAGCCAGTTTTGCAAAGCTTTCTTTAGGACTGGCACTTTTAGTAGTTGATTTCTATTATTAGGCGGTTTTAATTTCGTAAAATATTCAGTTTTTAACCATGCATTTACATATTTGTTAATCACAATTGGATCACTATGTCCTTTTAATTTTTGCACACAAATTCCGTATTCTTTGGGTAGAAAAGAACAATATGGTTTAACTACGTTTCTATACAAAAAGCTATGTATTGTAGATATATCTACTCTATTTGAAACACTTTTTCCTAATCTTTGTAAAACTGTCTGAGCAGCCGTATTCGTATAAGTAATACACGCTATTTTCTTCATACGTTCGAGCTTTTCAGAAGTTTGTATTACATTTGTGATATGATTCACCAAAAATTCAGTTTTTCCAGCACCAGGACCAGCCTGTATTTTAAAATCTTGTTCTATATTTAATTTCGCTTGAGCATTAATAATCATATTATTCACACACCCATCGAATTGCATCTTCTATATATTTTGGTACTACAAAATCTTCATATTCTATCTGTCCTTTTGACTCTAAATTATCTTTTAATACTGAAGCTAGCTCTAGAGCATTTTCTCCCTTTCCTATAGAATTTAGATATCTTGATGCTATTAATGCTTTCTTTTTTTCCTCTTCATTCCAGCTGTCATTTGTCTCGTTTAAAGACTCTATTATTCTCTTATTTTCATTAGACCTTGGTAATATTTCCATTAATTCTTGTAAAGATACTTCTTTTTTATAGTGATCCATTAATTCTGCTAGCTCTTGACTATTAGAAATCGAGTCTGTAAGTAACAGTTTTAATGAAGGATTGTCAAACATAAGTTGGTACTCAAATGTTTTTCCATATTTATTAGGTTGAACAAATGCTCGTATATTCCTGTGCTTATTATTTAGATATTTATATAGAGAATTATTAGTTGAATAATCAAATTTATCTAAATCCATTTCATATTCAAAAGGATAGCATGCTTTAAAATTATTTTTTTGCTCATTTTCATTTTTTTCTTTTCGCATTGGATCTAAATCTGTTATACAAGAAACCTTACGATTAATTGCACATTTATCATTACTATCAAACAAAGATAAAAAATGATTAAAATATCTCCCGCCTACATTTATTACTGCAACATGATTCTTTTCTAACGGTTTATTTAAATAGTCTGCAAATATATGTAATAGTAATTGTTCTGCTATACCTTCCACAAATATTACTTTTTCTGCAAATAGCATATTTGACTTAGTGGCATCTAAAAACCGTTGTACGTACTTCTTACTTTGAATATTCTTATCAAAAACTTTTCCAGGATAGCTAACATTAGTTTTACTATCATCTGTGTAAAGACAAATAATATCATCAATATTTGTAGAAGAAGAAATATGTGTTGAATGAGTAGTTATGAAAATCTGCTTTACCTTTTTTTCTCTAATGTTATTTTTTAAAAATTTAATAAATTCATTTTGCATAGTAGGATGTAGATGAGCCTCTGGTTCTTCAATAGCTAGTATCGGAAATACTTTTGCATTACTACCTAGAAAATTCCCATCAGAATCAGCTTGCATTTTAGACAATAGCAAAGCCATAAATATTAAATTATTGTAACCCAACCCGTTATGGGTTATAGGTAAAGTCATTCCAGTTTCATGCTTAATTATCAATTGTAATACAGTATAAATTTCACTTTCTGTAAGATCACCTTTAAAATCCGGTGTTGATTTATCATAAGATGCTCCTATGCTATTTGTATAAGACAAAATTTTTTGATTCCCACTATCTAATCTTTTATGAATAGTTTCAATCAAATCACTAGAATTATCAGAAAATTCTTTTCTTCTTTCTTCTAATTTTTCTTTCTGTTCCTCTTCTGTGATTGTTTCATCGGACTTTATATCGTAATCTATAAAAAAATCTATTACACTTTTTAATAATGTATTTTTACCACTAAACATATCTCTCTCTACATCTCTTATTGCGTCTAAAAATTGGAAATCAAATTTATTTAAACTATCATTATCTATAGGAATCTGATGTTCTGGATTACCCACCCAGATTTTATTGACATACAACCTAATAAATTGGCTTCTAATTAAATTCCATATTTCTTCTTTTTCATCTATATTTTTCACTAAATCTATGTAATTTTTTTCCTCATCTTTTGGTAAAAAGAATTCATATTGTATTCTAGCTTCATAAGGTTCTTCTAATTTAGTTAGCCAATTACTTACCGTAATTAACTCATCAGACATCAATCTTTCATTTTCAGACTGTGTCATACACACTGAAATTACTATTTTCGGAGCCTCTTCTTTTAAAGATTCTTTTGTTAAAGAGTTATTAAAATCTTCCACTGAAAGTTGCTTTCTAATTGAACCGTCAAATATTAAAGATAAAGCACGTAATAAATTTGATTTTCCCGAATTATTATGTCCGATTAATACATTAACGCCCTCATGGAAATCAATATCGATATTATCAAAATTTCTAAAATTCTTAATGTTAACACTAGAAATGTACATCTTTTTTTCTCCAGTTCTCTAAAAAATCTGCCAATTATTTGTTTCTTTTTAACTGAAAGCTAAAAGCAGAAATTATATTACATCAAATAAAGTTAGCAAGCTATTAACTACATTTAAATTTTTTATTAATTGAGTTAAAGATACCCAATTTATCTAGTCTTATATTAACAATGGCAACAATATCTACAATAACCACAATCTTCACAAAGGTAAGAATATGAATCTTCACATTTGTAACACCATCCACCTCTAAATCTTTTATCGTATCGTTTTAATTTATATTTTTTATTCATTTTAATTCACTCTTGTTTACTAATTTAAGATAATAATAATCTATATTTTTTTGATAGTCTAGATAAATTAAATATTAACAAAGTACTAAACAATAAGTCTTTATTTTTGCTATAGTTGATTTAACATTAATTTTAAGAGGTGTTATTAATGGCCACTATAGGTTTTGAAGAAAAGTTATGGCAAGCTGCCGATAAATTGAGAGGAAGCATGGATGCTGCTGAGTATAAAAATGTAGCATTAGGTTTAATATTTTTAAAATATGTATCAGATTCTTTTGAAGAAAAGTATGAAGAATTGAAGCAAGATCCTTATGCTGACGAAGAAGATCAAGATGAATACTTAGCGGAAAATATTTTCTGGGTGCCAAAAGAAGCAAGATGGCAATATATCAATGATAATGCGAAAAAACCAGAAATCGGTCAAATTATTGATAAAGCCATGATTGCAATTGAAAATGAAAACGAATCACTCAAAGGTGTGTTACCTAAAGAATATGCGCGTCCTGCGTTAGATAAAGAAAAATTAGGCGATATTATTGATTTATTTACATTTAAAGTTGGCGATACTGAAAGTCGTAAGCAAGATGTATTGGGCCGAGTGTATGAATACTTTATTGCTAAATTTGCAAGTGCCGAAGGTAAAAATGCCGGAGAGTTCTATACACCATCATCAATTGTAAAATTATTAGTTGAGATGATTGAGCCTTATAAAGGTCGTATTTACGATCCATGCTGTGGTTCAGGTGGGATGTTTGTACAAAGTGAACGCTTTGTTGAAAAACATCAAGGTCGATTAGATGATATTGCGATTTATGGACAAGAGTCTAATCCTACGACTTGGAAATTAGCCAAAATGAACTTAGCGATTCGTGGGATTGATAATGACTTAGGTGAACGAAATGCTGATACATTCCATAACGATCTACATAAAGGATTAAAGGCAGATTACATATTAGCCAATCCTCCTTTTAATGCAAGTGATTGGGGTCAAGAACGATTACTTGATGATTATCGTTGGCAATTTGGAGTACCTCCAAAAGGCAATGCCAACTACGCATGGATTGAACATATGATTTCAAAGTTAGCACCTAATGGTACAGCAGGATTCGTATTAGCCAACGGATCAATGTCTACAAGTGGAAAAGATGAATTAGAAATTCGTAAAAATCTCATTGAACAAGATCTAGTTGAATGTATTGTTACCTTACCAGGTCAACTCTTTTATTCAACTCAAATACCCGTATGTCTTTGGTTCATTAGTAATAATAAAGGTCAAAATGGTAAAAAAGAGCGACAAAATGAAATTTTATTTATCGATGCCCGTGAAATCGGTCATATGGTATCTAGAACATTAAAAGAATTTTCAGATGAAGATATTCAGAAAGTAGCACAAACGTATCATGCTTGGAAAGGTACAAGTGATAAACAATATAAAGATATAGCTGGTTTTTGTAAAGTAGCTAACCTTGAAGAAGTTAAGAATAATGAATATATTTTAACCCCTGGACGTTATGTAGGTTTAGCTGATGTTGAAGAAGATTCAGAACCATTTGAACAGAAAATGGAAAGAATCACAGCAGATTTAAGTGAACAATTTGCGAAATCAAAAGAACTCGAAAACCAAATCCGAAAATCATTGGAGGGATTAGGTTATGGAGTTTGAGACATTTAATTTAACTGATTTATATACTATTAGTTCAGGTTTATCAAAAAATAGAAAATATTTTGGTACTGGTACACCTTTTTTAACATTTAAAGATGTATTCGATAATTTAATATTACCTAATGAATTTTCTGGGCAAGTTATAACTGAAGAAAAAGAAAGAGAAAAGTATTCAGTTAAAAAAGGAGACCTTTTTTTAACAAGAACTAGTGAGAAACAAAATGAGTTAGGTATAAGTGCAGTAGCTTTAAAAGACTATAAAAATGCGACTTTTAATGGATTTACCAAAAGATTAAGACCAAACAAATATTGTGAGAATAAATTGTTACCAGTATATGCTGCATTTTATTTTAGAAGTAATAATTTTAGAAATCAAGTAAATTCTATGTCTATCATGTCTACAAGGGCAAGTTTAAATAACGAAATGATTTCAAAACTTAAAATTACTATACCTAGCCTTCAAAATCAGATGAAAATTAGTCATATACTATTAGCATTTTTAAAAAAAGAAAAAATCAATCAAAAAATCATAGCAATCCTAGAGGAACTATCACAAACATTGTTTAAACATTGGTTTGTTGATTTTGAATTTCCTGATGAAAATGGAAATCCATACAAATCAAGCGGCGGAGAGATGATTGATAGTGAGTTGGGAGAAATGCCATTGAGTTGGAAAGTTCATAAGTTGAATGATATTTTCAAAATAAATTATGGTAAGAATTTACCAACTAAGAAAATTTTGAATACTGGTTATCCGGTTTTTGGTGGAAATGGTATTATTGGCTATTACTCGAGTTATATGTATGAAAACCCAAAAATTCTAATTTCTTGTCGGGGTGCAGCTTCGGGAAAAATTCATATTTCTAAAGAAAAATCATTTGTTACAAATAACTCAATTGTTCTCAATGAAAAGCAAAAAAATTATTTTTACTATTTTAAAGAACTTTTTAAATACAATGATTTTAAACGCTATACAACAGGGTCAGCACAGCCTCAAATTACTATTGCTAACATAAAAGATCTTATGTACTTAACTCCTGATACGAATATAATAGATCAATTTAATAACAAAATTAGTTCTTTATTTAACCAAAAAAATAATTATGAAGATGAAAACCAAAATTTAACCCAACTACGTGACACATTACTACCAAAATTAATGTCAGGTGAAATTGAGATACCTGATGATATCGAGGTGAATGAAGATGGGCTTTCAATTTAGTGAAGATGATTTAGAACAGGTTGCATTAGAATGGTTACAATTACTAGGGTATGACTATAAAAAAGGTAATGAGATTAGTATGACAGGTCTAACGCCAGAACGTAAAAGTGATAAAGATGTTGTCCTTCATGAACGTTTAGAGAAAGCATTAAGAAAAATCAACTCAGACATCCATCCTCGTTTTATTGAAAAAGCGATACATGAACTAACTTTAGAGAAGTCGCCCAATCTTTTAGAAAATAACCTTACCTTTCATGAAAATTTGATTAATGGTATTGAAATTGAAGACTATGATGACGAAGGACAATCGGTAGTAGAAATTGTTAAAATCGTTGATTTTGAACATCCACAAAACAATGATTTTTTAGCAGTCAATCAATTCACGGTCGTTAATGGAGACTATACAAAACGTCCCGATATTGTACTCTTTATCAATGGCTTGCCTATCGTTGTGATCGAACTTAAAAATTCAACCAATGAAACCGTAGGCGTCGAAGATGGTTATCATCAATTAGAAACGTATAAGATGCGTATTCCACAATTATTTACATTTAATGAAGTGCTTGTTACAAGTGATGGTATTAATACTAAAGCCGGTTCACTAACTGCGAACTATGATCGTTTTATGACTTGGCGTTCTAAAGATGGAGAAACGGAATCTTCGTCAAGTTTAGCTAGCTTAGACGTACTCATTCATGGCATGTTAAATCCAGAAACCTTACTTGATTTAATTCGATATTTTGTATTATTCCAAGATGATGGTAAAGGGCATATCAGTAAAATTCTAGCAGCGTATCATCAATACTATGCTGTTAATAAAGCTGTTGATAGAGCTTTATTAGCTTCATCTGGGCATGGTGATGGTAAAGGTGGCGTTATTTGGCATACTCAAGGATCTGGTAAAAGTTTAACCATGGTCTTTTTCTCTGGAAAATTAATTCAAATGCTGAATAATCCTACATTAGTTGTCGTAACAGACCGTAATGATTTAGATAACCAACTATACAGTACGTTTGTTAAATCAAAAGGTCGCTCTGGTAAAGGATTATTAAGACAAACACCAAAACAAGCTGAAACACGTAAAGAATTAAAATCGTTATTATCTGTTGAGTCGGGTGGTATTGTATTTACAACAATGCAAAAATTTGAACCTGAACAAAATGAAACGACCATGGCTGCCTTAACAGAACGTAAAAATGTGATTGTCATGGCAGATGAAGCACATCGTACACAATATGGCTTTAACGCTAAATATGATGATAAAGGTGAAGGGATTAAATATGGTTATGCTAAATATTTAAGAGATGCTTTACCGAATGCAACGTTTGTAGGATTTACGGGTACACCCGTAGCTTCAACGGATAAAAATACGCAAATGGTTTTCGGAAACTATATTGATGTTTATGATATGACACAGGCTGTAGCTGATGGAAGTACGGTTAAAATTTACTATGAAAGTCGTGTAATTCCATTAAATCTACCCCAAAATTTAGATTTAGATGAAGCATATAATGACATTACAGAAGATCAAGAAGAGGATGTAAAACAGCGTTTAAAATCAAAATGGTCCCGTATTGAAGCTTTAGCTGGCGCAAAACCTCGTGTTGAAGCTTTAGCCAAAGACATCATTCAACATTTTGAAACACGTCAGCAAGCGATGAAAGGTAAAGGGATGATTGTGACTATGAGTCGTCGAATTGCTGTTGATTTATACGATGAAATTATTCGTCAAAAACCGGAATGGCATTCAGATGATGATGATAAAGGCGTCATCAAAGTAGTGATGACAGGTTCATCCAGCGACCCTGCTTCTTTCCAAAGACATATTGGTCCAAAAAAGCGTCGTAATTTATTAGAAAAACGTATGAAAGATGTGAATGATGAATTACAACTCGTGATTGTTCGAGATATGTGGCTCACAGGATTTGATGTACCTTCCATGCATACCATGTATATCGATAAACCGATGAAAGGTCATAATTTAATGCAAGCAATTGCTCGTGTCAATCGAGTGTTTAAAGATAAACCAGGCGGATTAATTGTCGACTATGTGGGTATTGCTGAAAGCTTAAAAGAGGCACTCAAAGAATATACAGAATCTGATCAAGCACAAACGGCGATAGATACAGATAAAGCGGTTGAATTGATGTTATTGAAATATGATGTGATTCAAGATATGTTATATAATCTTAACTATTCTAAGTTTAATTCAGAGAAAAAGTCTGAACGTTATTATGCGATTTCAGATACGATGGATTATGTGATTGGTTTAGGCGAAGATGAACGCCAGCGTTTTATTAAAACGGTCACAGAGTTAGGGAAAGCTTTTGCTCTTTGTGCGACTGAACCAACAGCCCAAGAACTCAATGATGAAATTGCCTTCTTTAAAGCAGTTAAAGCAGGACTTGTTAAATTGTTACAACCACCAAAAGAAGGGAAAACACGTAAAACTCCTGCAGAAGTTGAAGCAGAGATTAATCAACTTGTGTCACAATCTGTTGTGACTGAAGATGTCATTGATGTTTACCAAACGCTAGGTCTTGAACAACCCGATTTATCAATCCTATCAGATGATTTCTTAAAAGATGTCGAAGGATTGAAACAAAAAAATGTAGCCGTAGAATTATTAAATCGATTACTCAAAGGGCAAGTTAAATCATTAATGAAAACGAATGCGACAGTATCTAAGCGCTTCTCTGAGATGTTAGGAAATTCGATTAATAAATATAATAGCCGTTCCATTGAAACATCAAAAGTGATTGAAGAACTCATTCAACTCGCTAAAGATATTAAACAAGAACAACAACGAGGAAATGAATTAGGCTTGAATTCAGATGAGATTGCGTTTTACGATGCTTTAGCTTCACATGAAACAGCAAAAGAAGCCATGGGAGATAAAGAACTACGTGCGATTGCTCATGAACTAACTAAAACAGTGAAAGAAAACATGGGTGTTGATTGGTCTAAACGTGATAGCGCAAAAGCTAAAATGCGCGTAGCTGTGAGACGATTGCTTAAGAAATATGGTTATCCACCAGATTTACAAAAAATGGCTGTAGAGCAGGTTGTGGAGCAAGCAGAACTTATGGCGAGTAATCAGTAAAAAAATAAACTAAAAGAGCATCCCTCACCGCAAAGTGAAGGATGCTCTATTTTTATTGTAAGTAATATAATTTTCATTTTGATAAATAATGGTTGATAATTGTCTGTAAATCATTATTAAGTACCGTTGTAATACAATCATCATTCATAAAATCATCATAGATTTTATCCAATATTTCTTCATTTTCAATTGCTGTGAAATGACTTATTAGACCTTTTACTATTGAAACGTAATCTTGCGATTCTAAATAACTAGCAACCGTTCGCCAGTCTGAGTGCGTGGTTTCATGGTTCATAGATAATCCTCCCTTATTTCAATGTCCATTTTTGACGTGCTTTAGGATTAAGTGGATGCATAATTTCATTTGTTACTGGATTAATAAGCTTTTTGACTTTCTTTTTATGAGGTTTTAACATTTCCATTACTTGCTCAACACGTTCGACGACAACAGGCCGATTCGCATAGGCACCATAAGCAAGAATCACTGTGTCACTTTCACTTATCGCTTTCATCAAGTGAATATCAGTGTGCTCATCATATGGATTTTTGATATGTTTGAGATTTTCTGGACTTTTAATATTAGAGAATAGATTAACTAGGTATACAGCGCCATATTGTTCAGAATTAGCTAATTGGTTAAGAATAAGAACAGTGGTAAGATCGAGTGATAATACGCCATCTAAATGAGGGTACATCGTTATGACTGTACATGCGGGTTTCTTGTTATCCCATGTCTTTTTTAGTAAGTAGCGGTGTTGTTCATCATCGCTAAATATGGCTTCTGTCGTACTTTTGATTGTATTCATATTTGTCACTCCTTTTAGTATTCTTCGGGTAAAAGCATCACATAATAAAAATCGTCCACGTCATCTTCACGAATGACGTAGACTTTCTTAGGTAATGCATTTTGATTTTTTTCATAGTTTGTATAGTGATATTCTAACTTGTATGCGGGCTGTTCTTGTTCATGTGTAATTGACAACATATTATCATCTTCTTGTAGTTTGAAAATGTGTAGGTAATCGGTATGAGGCTGGTTATCTTTTTCTTCTACCATGTGCCAAAGTAAGGTTTGAAGGTCTAGTGGAATACTTTCATTAATTCCTCTTGTGATGTATCGATTGATGTTCATACTATTTTCCTCCATTCTGTTTTTCTTTCATAATCTCAATGACTTCATTGATAACTGTGACAGATAGTTGAGCGACCTTAATCCAGTTCATAATTACTCGCCCCCTTTTTGTAACAAGTAGCGTTCATCAATAATAATTTGATGAGTGTCATTTAAAAATATAAAGTCTAAATCAAAATTATCTAAATAACCTATTGCTACTAATTCCTTATCTAGATAACATAAAAAAGGATAAATACTGATTTCATGTAATTCATCATTGTAATAGGTAAAAGTATTTAAAATTTTATGTTCAAGTGGACTATTTTTAATATATTTTTCAGGTAATACATCTTCAGCCACCGCATCTACGTTTTCACAAGCCCAATTTTCTTGATAATTTAATTTAAATCGTTCAGTAATATACGTTTTAAGTTGTTTGCTTAGCGTCATTATAATGACCTCCTTAATTAATAATTTGTACTCCATAAATAAAATATATATTTATAAAATATTTCAAAATTCCTCCACTTTTGTCACTCTAAAAAAGTGGTAAAAGTGATAAATTTTCAATCCTATTTTCATTTGCGACATTTATCACAAAGTTAAATTTAGGCATAAAAAAAGACCCCCAATCTTTTTTCAAAGATTGAGGGATAAGACTTTCA
>NZ_JBXVVK010000023.1:0-11597 GCF_057219715.1 Staphylococcus sp. 510
TTTTTCATAGCACGCCTCCAATTACAAATTGGACATAATTTTGATTTACAAAACCATGTCTTATGTAACTTCAAATAACCTTCATCAGTTGGCTTGAATTCTAAGACGTTACCACATTGTTTTACGTTAAAAGCCTTTTTAATTTTTAAAATTTCCAGTATATCTGCATAACTTACATTATCAATTTTCTTTTCTCTCCATGGGCGTTGTTTCCCACTTTTCGTCATATCTTTTAGTGTTTTATTATCTTGATTTTCGTCTATATATTTTGTATGATTATCTTGCATATAAAAAGACCTCCAGTATTTGATTTTAGCTCGACACTTTAATCTTATTACTGGAGTTTTTTTATGTCAAATTTTATTTTATACACCAAAAACCATTAAAAACACTGTCAAATCAACGTTAAAACGATATTTTGAAAAAGAACGTTATTTCTATATAGTATCAAGACAAGAAGAAACTCGTTTCAAAAACCCTCCTGATTTTTAGAGAAAAACTCTCTTATTTCATCGTCTTTAATAAAATAATATGCCATCTTTCCATCTTTATAAAAATCAAGTACCTCATTTTTATATAAAAGCCTTAAATGATGTGAAGTTGAAGCAACACTCATTTTCAATATCAAAGAAATATCACAAACACACAACTCATCTTCTTTAATCAAAGATAATATGATTTTCAATTTCTTCTCATCACAAATTTTTTCTAAAATATTAAGTAATTTCTTAGATTTATCATCTTCTAAAAAACTTAAAGCATTGTTAACTTTATCCTCATGTACACAGATCACATCACAAGCATTTTCATAACTCATATAAAATCACACCTAAATTAAAATATAAATCCTAAAATTGTTTGAATAGTGTCATTTTCAATAATAATAAATAAACCTAAAGCTATATAAATAACAGCCATAATCCAACGACTAAATTTCTCAACAATTTCTCCAACTCCTGGAATATTAGCTAATTTTTGTGCAGTAAAAACCAAGAAGAAAATTAAAATTAAAAAGACAAACAGAGTAATTAATAAATTAGTAACACTTAATGTCACAAAATACGGAACAAATAAACCAATATTATCAGCACCACAACTTGCTATCGTAACAATTGCAACCGTACCAACTAATTTAGACAATCCTTTTTCATTCAATTCTTTTTTAGCTCTCTTTTCTCCTTCACAATCATCATAAATAGCCACTTTAATTCCAAGATAAATTGGTATTAAACCCAATAAACCTAATATCCACTTCTCTGGAACATAATTTAATACAAAAGCTAAAAACAAACTAACTAATATTAAAATAATAGACCCTAAATATTGACCAACATAAATATCTCTATATTCTTTTCTAGTCTTTGCTCTAGCAAAAAATATTAATAAAATCACTAATAAGTCTACTGCTGTCGCAATATAAAGAATAGCAGCAGTTACAATAGTCTGAATCATAATTACACCTCATTCAAAAATATTTTTGAATGTATTATAACTTATGTTTTCAAATAATCATAGATGCTTTATTCCAATTGCTTTATTGACGTTGAGCCTCGGAACCCTTAACAATCCCAAAACTTGTCGAATGGTCGGCTTAATAGCTCACGCTATGCCGACATTCGTCTCCAAGTTTAGTTAAGGGTTCTTCTCAACGCACAATAAATTTTCTCGGCATAAATGCGTGGTCTATTTCTTATTCTCGTCTTGATAATCATATTTTTCTGCTATCTCATCAAAATCATCATCTTTATAAAAAAGAAAAAGTAAGCAATAACTCCAATCGGAATACCTAAAAATGGTGTAGTAAAAGTACTAAATATTACACACATTAAAATTAACCAAAACAAATCTTCTAAAGACCATTTTTTATTTAATAAATCATTCACAATCTGTTTGATAGTCATAAAAATAAAACACTCCTTTTTAGCAAACTTTATCACAAGAACTATTTAAATTTTAAATGCCTTTATTTTGAATTTTAAGGGGGTATTTTAAAGATTTAGGGGTAAATCATATAGTTTTATGCCTAAAAACCTACAGAAGCTTTTAAAAAGCAAATATGAGCCAAATAAATATATTCTAATTCCATAAACAAAAATTTGAGCAAAACCAGTTGCGAAATTTTTAGACACTGCCCATCTACATGCAAACTAAAATTTTGCATAAAATGGCTCAAAAAATTATCAACTTTTTTAGTTCGTGCAAGGACAATTTCTTTCAAAAAAGCACCAAATTTTAAATTGGCTCTAAATTCTTTGTAAGAGCATAAGGGAAATTTGCATACATTTAAAAATGTATGGTCTGGCGAATCCAGACATTTCAAGGGATACAGCGATTTTAAAAAGGTATGAATTTTTTGCGTTTTGTACCCCGATTGTACCCAGGTTGTACCCCTATATATTGTGTCTGTACCCAGTTTGTACCCAGCCATTTTTAACGTATTTTCAACAAAAAAACGCTAGCTTTAATAAGCTAACGTTACAAATTTTTTAAGAAATAATTTTGTTTTTCAAAATTCCAAATTGCTGTGATTGAATGTGCTTTTTCTTCTTCGTCTGTTGTTTTATCTTCGTCACTTGTATTAATCAAATTACCATCTTCGGCATCGTCTAAATTTAAAATTTTATGTTTTTGTTTAAGCAATCCACCATAACTCAACATACGTTTTCGGTATAAACCTTTTTCTAAATCATTTACGATTTCTTGATTTTTTTCGTCATCATCAGTTAAATAATCAGATGACTTAACCGAGTATTTTGAAGTCTCTTTGATTGCTGTAAGCTCATTTGAATTATTCGTTAAAGATATTGTACTTATGTACATTTTGACGACGCATATTAAGTGCATGTATTTCTTCAAGTTCAGCTTTAATCGATTGCATCAAATAACCCTGCATAGCTTCAACTGTTTCATTTTTCTGTAGTAACATCGCTTTAAACCGTTTTAAGACACTGACAAGTTCAAACTCCACGTCTTCTAAACGGTAATATGTATCATGTGTGTTATTAAAAGACTTTTTCCCTTTAAGTAAAACACTTTTAATAATACGAATCTCTCTAATTTCAAAATTACTTAAATAGTCTTTGATCTGACTTGGTAATTCTTCAAGTACTTGGAATTTTAAAGCATCATTATTAAATTCAGTATTTTGGTGATTTGTATGATACGAATGATTATTAGTTGTAGAAATATTGTTAGGTGTATCATTCAGATCATTCGTATCATTGTTCTCAGTTTCTATATAATCAGTATTACTAAATTCAGTATCATTAGGGTCTAAGTTTTGGGATTCTGGAGTCCCATCATTTGGGATTCTGGAGTCCCATTGTTTGGGATTCTGGAGTCCCATTATTTGGGAGTCCTTGATATTACTCGATTCGTCATCGTTCGAAGTACTATTTTGTATTTCTTTTTCAATAGTTATATTCGTTTCTATTTCATGAAGATATAGTTTGTTCGGTCGATTAAACCCGGTTTTAACTTGTTCCAGTAAACCAACCTCTTGTAACTCTTTTTTTATTTTAGTTATTGTATTTTTACTTTTATCTAACACTTCTTGAAGATTTTCATTAGTAAAAATAAAGTATATATCTCCATTTTGATCTATCCAATTATTTTTAATAGATAAACTAACTCTATCATTAAGAATTGCATAGGTAACTTTAGCACTATCACTTAGCTTTTTATATTTTTCGTTGATAAATAAAACTTTATGTAGCATATAGAAATTTTGATTGGCTTGATTTTTTATATTTTTTCTAGGCATAATAAAAACCCCTTTCCTATTAAAATTTTGGATAGAGGTAATAAAACATTACAAGAACACATAAATTTTCTGCTTGCACTTTGATGATATAGTTGTATATAATACAGATATCAAAAGATTTATAAACGTGCTGCAACGTTTTATCACCAACCCCCGACTATTACCAGTAGTTGGGGTTTTGTCATGTTAAGGTTATTATATCACTTTGAACAACCTTATAAAAGGGAAAATGCAGGATTGTCAAAGGTTTATAAAGGGTTTATAAACCTTTGACAAAAACCATCAACCCTTTATGAACCTTTGATGAAACGATTGATGGGAACTGTTTTTTAATATTGTAATTACTTTATTATCAAGCTTTATGAGTTTATACTATTTTATAAAAGGTTGATAAACATTTTATAAAGGGTTGATGATATGAGAAGCGTGAAAGCTTTAAGTGAAGAATTAGAAGTTAGTAAGCAAACAATTTTTAATAATATTAAAAGATTGAATATAGAAACAATAAAACAGGAAAACACTTCGTTTATTAAAGAAGATAGCGACATAGAAAAAATAGTTCAAAGAGTAAATGAAAATAAGAAGAAATATGGATTTGAAAATGTTGCTCAAAGTAAACAAAAAAAAGCCCCAGATAATATTGATGTTGAATCTAAAACTGATGCTCAAATAGTGGAGATTCTTAAAAACCAGATTGATACTTTGAATAATCAAATTGAAAAGCAAGAAAGTCGTCATGAAACAACAATTGAATTTTACAGAAAAGAGTTGCAAGAAAGGTCGAAATTGCTTGAAAATCAACAAGTATTAGCTTTAGAAAGTAATAAAAAGATTCAAAAATTAGAGAATCAATTAGAGGAAGAAAGACAGCTTAATTATTCTTTTGATACATCTTCTAATGATAGACAAAACGTTAATGCGCAAGAAGCAACATTTACCGAAGAATCTAAAGATAATAATCAACAACAAGAGGAAAATCAAACAACAGATAAAGATATAGATCCTAAAGTTATATTTGAAGAGAATAGGAATGAAGATATAAATCAATCAACTAATGCGAAGGAAAATGAACGAGTTGAAAAACAAGATCCTAATACTAATGATGAGGTCGAACGACCATCTAAAAAGGGATTTTGGAGTCGCTTGTTTGGTAACTAATTCTATTAAAAAGACACAAGAAGTTTATAAACTTCTTGTGTCTTTTTATGTGGATTGAACTTCTGATAATCATCACTTATGTTAATAAATGATGTAAATTCTTTTATATGTTTTTCTGATAATGTGATATATTGAAATAAATAGTAATCAATAAAGGATGGGTCGCAATTGGCATATCAGAGTGAGTTTTCCTTAGAGAAGGAAATGATGAATCAATTAAAAGAAAATGGATATGAAATCGTAACAATTAGAAACGATAAACAACTATTAGATAACTTCCGTTCTATATTAAATGAACGTCACAAAGATAAATTAAATGGCCAACCATTAACAGATAAAGAATTTCAGCGCTTATTAACCATGATTAATGGTAAAGGAATATTTGAAAGTGCACGTATCCTGCGCGATAAATTACCATTAAAACGTGATGATGAATCAGAAGTATATTTATCATTTTTAGATACAGTGAATTGGTGCCAAAACAAATTCCAAGTGACGAACCAAGTGTCGGTTGAAGATACATATAAAGCTAGATATGACGTGACAATCCTTATTAATGGGCTACCCCTTGTCCAAGTGGAACTCAAACGTCGTGGCGTAGATATCAATGAAGCATTTAACCAAGTGATGCGTTATCGTAAACAAAATTACACAGGTCTGTTCCGTTATATTCAAATGTTCATTATTAGTAACGGGATAGAAACACGTTATATCTCTAATAATGATGGTGAAATTTATAAGAGTCATATGTTTTATTGGAGTGATAAAAATAATAAACGTATTAACACACTCAATGATTTTACCGAAATATTTTTAAGACCGTGTCACATAGCGAAAATGATTTCACGTTACATGATTATTAATGAAACAGATAAAGTGTTAATGGCATTGCGTCCGTACCAAGTACATGCTGTAGAATCATTGATACATCAAGCAACAGAAACATCAAACAACGGTTATATTTGGCATACAACTGGCAGTGGTAAAACTTTAACATCATTTAAATCCAGCCAGGTATTATCAGAACAAGAAAATATTAAAAAGGTTATCTTCCTAGTAGATCGTAAAGATTTAGACAGTCAAACGGAAGAAGAATTTAACAAATTCTCAAAAGGCGCCGTGGATAAAACGAACAATACATCACAATTAGTCCGTCAATTGAATGATAAAAGCTTACCACTCATTGTTACGACGATACAAAAGATGTCTAAAGCTATTCAAAACAATGCGGACGCTTTAGAACAATACAAAACAGATAAAGTCGTATTTATCATCGATGAATGTCATCGTAGCCAATTTGGTGATATGCATCGTATTATCCGTCAACACTTTAATAATGCGCAATACTTTGGATTTACTGGTACACCCCGTTTTGAAGAAAATAAAAGCCAAGACGGGCGTAGCACGGCAGATATTTTTGGTAGATGCCTCCATACGTATTTAATTAAAGATGCGATTCATGATGGTAACGTGTTAGGATTCTCTGTTGATTATATTAATACAATTAAAGAAAATACCATTGAAAATGAAATAGATGATATGGTCGAAGATATTAATAAAGATGAGGTATGGATGTCAGATGATCGTATCGAGTTGATTGTCAGACACATCATTGAAAATCACGATAAATACACACGTGATCGACAGTATTCAAGTGTCTTAACGGTACAAAGTATTTCTGCATTAATTAAATATTACCAGGCCTTTAACAAGGTTAATCAAGAATATGATTGTCCGTTAAAAGTGGCAGGTATTTACTCGTTTGGTCCAAATGAAGAAACAAAAGAAACAGAGGATGAAGTACCACCAACAACGGCACGTGAACATTTAGACCACATGATGAAAGACTATAACGCGAATTTCGACACTAATTTCACAACTGATACTTTCCAAGAATACTTTAATCATGTGTCTAAAAATGTGAAAAAAGGTGTTAAAGATAATAAAATCGATGTCTTAATTGTCGTTAATATGTTCCTAACAGGTTTCGACAGTAAAGTATTGAATACATTATATGTAGATAAGAACCTCAAATATCATGACTTAATTCAAGCATATTCACGTACTAACCGTGTTGAAAAGGAAACGAAGCCTTTCGGTAAAATCGTGAACTATCGAGACTTAAAGAAAGCTACTGACAATGCATTACAATTATTCTCACAAACAGAAGATACTGATCGTGTATTAATGAAGAGTTATGAAGAATACAAAGCTGAATTCGTTGATGCTTTGGCAGAACTAAAAGCGATTGCGCCATCCCCACAACATATGGATGATGTACAAGATGAAGAGGAACTGAAAGCCTTTGTCGAAGCCTATCGCTTATTATCTAAACTTGTATTAAGAATGAAGGCATTTGATGAATTTGAATTTACGTCTTCAAGTGTCGGTATGGAAGAACAAGATTTTGAAGATTATAAGAGTAAGTACTTTACGATTTATGACCAAGTAAAACCACTAAAAAACGATAAAAATAAAGTATCAATTTTAAATGATATTGATTTTGAAATTGAAATTCTACGTAACGATACGATTAACGTGTCTTACATTATGGATTTAGTGCGTAAAATTGACTTAACAGATAAAGCAGAACAACAACGTAACCGTGAACAAATTAGACGTATTTTAGATACAGCAGATGATCCTAAATTACGATTGAAACGTGATTTAATTAAGGAATTCATGGATAAGATTATTCCGGATTTATCAGAAGATGAGAATCTTGACGAAGCATATATCACCTTTGAAAATGCGAAAAAAGAAGAGGAATTTAATGATTTCGCAGGTCAAAAATCCATTGATGAAGACATGTTGAAAAACATTACAAGCGAATTTGAATATAGCGGCATTCTTAATAACGATAAAGTTAAAGATTTAGTATCTGGTATGAAACTTCGTGAAAAGAGACAAACGAAAGCAGCAGTCGCATCATTTGTCGAAGAAGTCACAGAAAAATATAGTTAATCAAAAGGTTATATACAAAATAATCACTAATGGGGGAAGGACACATTGTCTATTACAGAAAAACAACGTCAACAACAACAGGAATTGCATAAGCGTTTATGGTCTATTGCGAACGATTTACGAGGTAACATGGATGCGAGTGAATTCCGTAATTATATTTTAGGTTTAATCTTCTATCGTTTCTTATCTGAAAAGGCAGAAGCCGAAGTCGCAGAAGCGTTATCTGATGAAGAGATAACGTACGAAGAAGCATGGAAAGACGAGGAATATAGAGAAGATCTTAAAGAAGAATTGATTGAAAATGTTGGTTATTATATCGAACCACAAGATTTGTTTAGCAGTATGGTTAAAGAAATTGAAAATCAACGCTTTGATATTGAACATTTATCACAAGCGATCCGTAAAGTTGAAACATCAACATTAGGACAGGACAGTGAAGAAGACTTTGTTGGCTTGTTTAGTGATATGGACTTAAGTTCGACTCGATTAGGAAATACGGTAAAAGATAGAACAGCTTTAATCGGGAAAGTGATGGTGCATTTATCAGAACTGCCATTTGTACATAGTGATATGGAAATCGATATGTTAGGTGACGCTTATGAATTCTTAATTGGTCGTTTTGCGGCAAATGCAGGTAAAAAAGCAGGTGAATTCTATACACCACAACAAGTATCTAAAATTTTAGCGAAAATCGTTACACAAGGTAAAGATAAATTAAGAAATGTCTATGACCCTACGTGTGGATCGGGTTCATTACTATTACGTGTAGGTAAAGAAACGAAAGTGTATCGTTATAATGGCCAAGAGCGTAACAATACAACATATAACTTAGCTCGAATGAATATGTTGTTGCATGATGTTCGTTATGAAAACTTTGATATTCAAAATGGGGATACATTAGAAAATCCAGCGTTTATGGATGAAAAATTTGATGCTGTTGTGGCTAATCCACCGTATAGTGCTCATTGGTCGGCTGATAGTAAATTTAATGACGATGAACGTTTTAGTAATTACGGTAAGTTAGCTCCTGTAAAAAAAGCGGATTATGCCTTTGTTCAACATATGATTCATTATTTAGATGACGAAGGTACGATGGCTGTCGTTTTACCACATGGTGTCCTATTCCGTTCCCAAGCTGAAGGTGTAATTCGTCGATACCTCATTGAAGAAAAAAATTATTTAGATGCTGTGATTGGTTTACCAAATAATTTATTTTTTGGCACACCAATATCAACATGTATTTTAGTGTTTAAAAAATGTCGTGAAATTGATGATAATGTGTTATTTATCGATGCATCGCAATCATTTGAAAAAGGTAAAAATCAAAATCATCTTACAGATGACGATGTAAATAAAATTGTCGACACATACAGCAAGAGAGAAACGATAGATAAATATAGTTATGTCGCATCATTAGATGACATTAAAGACAATGACTACAACTTAAATATCCCTAGGTATGTTGATACATTTGAAGAAGAAGAATCTATTGACCTAGACCAAGTCCAACAAGACCTCAAAGATATTGATAAAGAAATCGCAGACGTTGAATCAAAAATCAATGAGTACCTGAAAGAACTGGGAGTGTTGAAAGATGAGTAATGAAAATAGAAACGTTCCTGAATTGAGATTTCCTGGATTTGAAGATGAGTGGAAAAATAATGAGCTTGGTAAATTATTATCTATAATTTCAGGTCACTCACCTTCTTATTATAGTGAAGGTTCTGAATATCCATTATATAAAGTGAATGATTTAAATAATAATAGTAAATTTCAGAATTACTCGGATTTGTATGTGGAAAAAAAACATACTCCTTTAAATAAAAAAGTAATAATTTTTCCTAAAAGAGGAGCTGCTATATTACTTAATAAAATAAGAATTATAAATACTCCTGGCTACATTGATACAAATCTTATGGGACTCGAATTTAACGATGTAAATGACACTGAATTTTATTATTATGCCATATTAAGAGAAGGTCTCTATAGGATAGCGGATACATCTACTATTCCCCAAATTAACAATAAACATATTTTACCTTATAAAATTTATTCGCCTAGCTATATTGAAAAAAATAAATTAGGTAATTTTTTTAGCAAACTCGATCAACAAATCGAATTGGAAGAACAGAAATTAGCGAAATTAGAAGAACAGAAAAAGGGATATATGCAAAAGATTTTCTCACAAGAAATGCGATTTAAAGATGAAAATGGAAATGATTATCCTGATTGGGAAGAAACAACTTTAAAGAACATAACAAATTATATTAGTTCTAAAAAAAGTTCTAATCAGTACAATGAAAGAAACAACTCTAAAGGTTATCCAGTATATGACGCAATTCAAGAAATTGGAAAAGATTTACAATATGATATGGAAGAACCATATATTTCTATTCTAAAAGACGGGGCTGGAGCTGGACGGTTAAATTTAAGAGCTGGTAAGTCATCAGTAATAGGCACTATGGGGTATATACAAGCAAATAATGTAGATATTCAATTTTTATATTATCGAATGAAATTACTTAACTTTAGAAAATTTATTATTGGTAGCACTATACCACATTTATATTACAAAGATTATTCTAAAGAAAAAATACTAATACCAACAAGTAACGATGAACAAAAGAAGATTGGTCATTTTATATTAAACATCGATAAACTGATAGATAATAAAACTTTAAAATTAGATTATTTAAAGCAACGTAAACAAGGCTTACTACAAAGAATGTTTGTCTGATTCTTATAAACACTTATTATGTTAACTAAACCAAAAGGCACAAACACTTTCATATCAGTGTTTGTGCCTTTATGTCCGGATTATAGGTTATACAACTTTTATACATACCCTTAACCACACGTTTTCATGCATTTTCATCAATAACACTTTTGTATCTTTATTCAGTTCTCAAGCGTCTAAAAAAATAGACAATTCAATTCCGTCTATTTTTTAGACACCGATTGTTTTACTAGTTGTTTAGTACTGAATACTAATACTGCAATTAAAATATTGATAATACCAGGAATTAAAAATACTAAACCAATGAAACTACAAATAAAATCAACAAACGATATTAAATGAGCTAGATGTATACATAAAACACCTAAAGCCACAAAAAATAAACCACCTAAAAGTGGGGATAAAAGTAATAGATAGTTATCGAAACTGTTAGCGACTTCTTTATTTGTTTTTTTATTAAAAAATAAGAGTGTTACAGGCAAGAGTAAAAGTGTCATTTCAAATAATAAGTCGGAATTTAAATGAATCGCAAATCCATAGCCTCTAAAGTAATTTCTAAATATGATACATAACATAATTATAAATATTGAAAAATCAAATTCTCTACTGCTAATTTCATCTAAATCAAAGAAATTCAATTTAATACGTTTCATCATATCATCCTTTCTATTAATAATTTATAATAGAAAGGCACTTCCGTGCACAAAGGAGGTGTGCATATGGCGTTAACGATACTCTCACTTGTTGGAACATTTATCTTATCTGTTATTGCTGGTGTAGTTGCGAACTACATTACAAATAACCTAAAAAGATAAATAAAAAAAACCCCACTTTGCTTTGGTCGGCAGTGGGGTTTTGACATATGGCGAACCATACTTCACTTGTTACCTTCAGTATACATCAGCAGATACTATTTGTAAAAATTCATCTACTTTTATTATTCTTCCCAATCGGTTTGGAGCTGTTTTAAAAAGG
>NZ_JBXVVK010000024.1:0-9640 GCF_057219715.1 Staphylococcus sp. 510
ATAATAATGGAGCGGGTGATGGGAATCGAACCCACAACATCAGCTTGGAAGGCTGAGGTTTTGCCATTAAACTACACCCGCATGTGAAATGTAATACGATTATGGGGCGGTTGAAGGGAATCGAACCCTCGAATGTCGGAACCACAATCCGATGCGTTAACCACTTCGCCACAACCGCCAAAAATGACGAATGGTTCAGGACAGAGTCGAACTGCCGACACATGGAGCTTCAATCCATTGCTCTACCAACTGAGCTACTGAACCATAATATTAATAATGACGGTCTCGACGGGAATCGAACCCGCGATCTCCTGCGTGACAGGCAGGCGTGTTAACCGCTACACTACGAGACCTATTAAAACTATGTATTGCGGGAGGCGGATTTGAACCACCGACCTTCGGGTTATGAGCCCGACGAGCTACCGAACTGCTCCATCCCGCGATAATATTATTTTTGACTACTTGATTATTGTACCATCATTAGCTTAATAAAGTCAACACTTTTTTAAAACTAAATTTACATTGTTTGAATTAATAAAACAATCGATACGTTCAAGTCGCTTTAATACGCTCTCGCTTAACACTTTATTAGTATATTAAGTTTGTTACTATTAGTCAATATTAATTCCAAATTAAAATGTGTAAAAATTACTACTTGATTTCATTTTATAACAAAAGTGTCTAAATGGCCTTCTATTATATTAACTTTCATCCAATATTGATAGTTTTTCTATAAAATGATCATCTTCTATTATTCATGTTTTCTGTTTTTTATCCCTTACTGCTACTAAATGGATCACAATATCAAATGACTAACGCCATACTTATCTATTCTAAATAAGTACGGCGCATATTTAAAATTATATTATTAATTTCCCTACCCTATTGCGTCATAAATCCTTGCATACGATTTTGTAGTGATGTGAATGTAGTAAAACCATCCTCTTCCATAAAATGGCCACCATCTTCAACAACTCGCATACGTCCATCTAAGGTATCCATGAGTCTCTTAGTTTCTTTATATGAAACATGTGTATCATTTTTAGAACTCAAACCATAAAAATGATCTACTTTACTTTTAACTCGTTCATAATTAATCGTTACTCCATGTAAATCAATATTTTCATCTATGTCTACTGCATCATCTTTAAAACCAGCAATACTGAATAGCCCTTCAACATTTTGTTCTAATGTTTCTATAAATTTCAAAGTCGCTATCGTTCCAAATCCATGTGTTACAAAATATGTATCTTTCTTTCTTACATTTAATTGTTGTTGCATTTGCTTAACCCACATATCAATTTTAGCAGGAGTATTAGCTTCTAAATTAAAAAGAGAGACTTTATATCCTTCTAACGTTAAATTGTGACCTAACCATTCATACCAATGATTATGTGCATTTCCTACACTTGAATGAACAATGATGACATCTGTCATTTTTTATCAACCTCACTTCTAGATTAAGTAGCAGTCTTTATCATGAACGTATTTATCTTTATTCTATATCAAAAGCACTTTAAAAAGACATTATTATCCTTTTAAAGTGCTTTAATTAAATTATAAAACGTATTAACGTAATTCCTCTAGCATTTCATCAACCGCATTATGACCTTGTTGGATACAATCAGGTAGGCCTACCGCTTCAAATGGCGCCCCTGTAATTTTTAATCGCGGATAAGTTCGTTTAATATGTTCTTGAATTTTTCTAATTTGTTTAATGTGGCCTACATGGTATTGAGGCATACTTTTCGGTAATCGATTAACTATTGTGAATTCAGGATCACCTTTAAATGTCATCATTTGTTTTAAATCACGACGCACTATAGATACAATTTCTTCATCTGTATGATCATCCACAACAGTATCACCTGGTTTACCAACATAAGCTCTAATTAAAACTTTGCCTTCTGGTGTTGTAAATGGCCATTTTTTAGATGTCCATGTACATGCCGTAATATCTGTATTACTTGTTCTAGCAATAACAAAACCAGTACCATCATAAGTATTTTCAATATCTTTTTCATCAAATGCTAGGACAACAGTTGCAACTGTTGTTGAATCCATCGTATTGAAATAATCAAATGCTGGATCATGATTGAACCATTGCATAAACACTTGTTGAGGTGTAGTGACTAATACACCGTCATAAACTTCATTTTTACCATCAACAACCACTTGATAGTCTCTTTGAGATACAATAATATCTTCAACTTTAGTGTTATATTTAATGTCTACACCTTGATTTTTAACAGCTTTTTCAAGTGCTTCGATAAATGAGCTTAAACCATGGTTGAACTGTTTAAATTGTCCTTTCGGCACACCTGGATATAATTGACGTTGTTTAATACGTTGTTCTTTTTCATCTTTCATACCTTTAATTAAGCTACCAAAGGCTTCTTCTTTTTCTTTAAAGTTAGGAAATGTACTCATTAAACTTAAGTCATCTATATTTGTACCATAGATACCACCCATCAGTGGTTCAATTAAATTTTCAAGTACTTCATCACCTAAACGCTGTCTAAAGAAATCACCTACTGAAATGTCATCTTCTATTTCGATAGGCTTTTTAAATAAATCTAATCCAGCTCTAAGTTTACCTAATGGTGAAATTAATTTAGTTTTGATAAAAGGTTTAATATCCGTTGGTATTCCCATAATAGAACCACCAGGTATCGGATATAATTTATTTTTAGCATAAATGTATGATTGACCTGTCGTATTGGTAATTAAATCATTACCTAATCCAATTTCATTAGCTATATCAGTCATAATCGTTTTTCTACCTAAATAAGACTCTGGGCCTAATTCAATCGTATAGCCATCTTTACGATATGTTTGGATTTTTCCACCTGGTCGATTGGTTGCCTCATAAATGGTTACATTTAAATGAGGATTTTGTTTTTTCATATAGTAAGCACTTGTTAAGCCGGTTATACCTGCACCGATGATTGCTACATTCTTACTCAAAATCATTCACGCTTCCTTCTATTAAAATACTGATTTAATTTCGTCTACAATTGCTCCGATAAATAATGGATGTGTATTAGGCATTTCTGGACGATAATAATTTGCACCGATGTCGTCACAAACAACTTTACATTCATAGTCATTATCATATAAAACTTCTAAATGTTCGCATACAAATCCAACTGGTGTATAGATAAAGTTTTTATAACCATGGGCTTCATATAAATCTCTAGTTAAATCTTGTACATCAGGCCCTAACCAAGGTGTACCAGTATTACCTTCTGATTGCCAACCTTCAGCAACATGGATAATATTTGATTTAACTTTTAATTGTTCTGCTGTGTCATGTAGCTCTTTAGGATATGGATCATTGTTTCTTTCAATTAATCCTTTAGGTAGACTGTGTGCTGATACAACTAATACAGTATCGTCATGTTCTTCAGATGGAATCTGTTTTAAAGTATCATCAATTTGATTAGTCCAAAATTCTAAGAATTTCGGTTGGTAATAATAATGTTTAACATGATGTAATTGAATACCGTATTTTTCAGCCACTTGATCAGCACGTTCATCATAAGAGCCCACTGAAAAGCTTGAATAATGTGGTGCTAAAACTACAGTTACTGCTTCAGTTATACCATCGTTATTCATAGACTCAACTGCTTCTTCTATATATGGAGAAATATGTTTTAAACCTAAATATAACTTAAATTCAACATCATCATATGCGCTATTTAAGGCATCTCTTAATGCTTCTGCCTGTCTGTCTGTTGTACCTGCTAATGGTGATAAGCCACCTATAAATTCATAGCGATTTTTTAAATCTTGTAGTTCTTCGTCTGTTGGTTTTTTACCATGTCTGATATCAGTATAATAAGGTTCAATGTCACTCTCTTTATAAGGTGTGCCATAAGCCATAACTAATAATCCTATTGTTTTACTCATTTATAAAACCATCCTTTAATCTAATCATATTACTTACATTATTCAAATTGAATTAAGAGAACTACTGTTGAGTATAATCATGTACAAATTGACTTACTTTACGAAGTGTTTCTGGTTGAACTTCTGGGAATACGCCGTGTCCAAGATTAAAGATATGTTTACCTCTAGACATACCTTGATCCAAAATGTCTTTTAATCTTTCTTCAATTACTTCCCATGGTGCTAATAATAATGAAGGGTCTAAATTACCTTGTAATGTTTTGTTTACACCCATTTGTTGAGCTTGCTGAATAGATGTTCTCCAATCTAGACCTAGCACATCAATTGGTAAATCATTCCATTCATTAATTAAATGACTTGCTCCAACTCCAAACAATATGACTGGAACGTGATGTTGACGCTTAATACCATTTACTAATTTATCCATACCTGGTTTAATATATTTTCTATAATCTTGAACATTTAAAGCGCCTACCCATGAGTCGAAGATTTGAATCAATTTGGCTCCTGCTTCTATTTGTGCATTAACGTAATCTATAGAAATTGCAACCAAATGATCCATTAAAGCAAACCAAGTAGCTTCATCACGATACATCATTGCTTTAGTTAAATTGTAATTTTTAGATGGTCCGCCTTCTATCATATATGAAGCTAAAGTGAATGGAGCACCAGTAAATCCAATTAACGGTACATTTAATTTTTCTTCAGTTAAAATTTTTATCGTATCTAAAACATATGGTACATCTCGTTTTGGATCAATTTGAGAAAGTTTTTCAACATCTTGTACTGATTTTATTGGATTTTGTATCACTGGTCCAATTCCCGATTTAATCTCAACATCTACACCAATAGGTTTTAACGGTGTCATAATATCTTTATATAAAATCGCTGCATCTGTGTTGTAATTATCAACTGGTAAGTGTGTGACATATGCACATAATTCAGGTTGATGCGTAATATCGAATAATGAATATTTCTCTTTTAATTTACGGTATTCTGGCTGTGACCTCCCTGCCTGACGCATAAACCAGACCGGTGTATGGGATGTCTTTTCACCTTTTATCATTTTTAAAATCGTATCATTCTTGGTATGCACCATATAGTCCCCCTAAATTAAAATCATTCTTATCTATAATATCATATTGTATGTTCGTTCGTATTTTAATGTGCTTAAATGTCATAAAAAAGACATAGTAAAATTATTTGGAAATATGAACTACTTACAAATTGTCATAATTTTTTATTTAGATATTGAAATTCAATATAATAACTCGTCATTTTATATCATGGATATAATATAATTCCATTTAATTTCAGTTTAATTTGTAATAAATCAAAACATTCTTATACATTTATTTTAAAAATCAGACTTTTAAGGTAGAAAATAAAAATTGATAATCGTATAATTAATAAAAACGAGGGAGGTAACTGTCATGAATTTATATACATCTTATGGGACTTATGGATTTTTAAATCAAATTCAACTTAATAATCCAGATCATAATTTATACCAATATTCAGCATCAGATACTTCAGTTATATTAGAAGAAACTGAAGGAAAATCTGTACTAAAACATCCAAGTGCTTATGAAGTGTTATACAGTGTGGGTGAATTTAATGAAGATCATTTTTACTGTGCACTGTTTATTCCTTCATCAGAAGATCATAAAAATCAATTAGAAAAACAATTGCTTCATTTAGGTGCACCTTTTGACACTTTCGGTGGATTCAAAAGTTATCGATTATTACGACCTTTAGAAGGCAATACTTATAAATTGTATTTTGGTTTTGCTAATCGTAGTGCATATGAAGACTTTAAGTCATCTGATTTATTCCAAGATCATTTTTCTAAAGCAGCATTAAATCAATTCTTTGGATATAGTGGCCAACATTCAAGCTACTTTGAACGTTACTTATATCCAGTTGATCATAATTAAAAAATAAGTTGTCCTATAGCGTAGATACTTCTTTCGCTATAGGACAACTTTTTCATTTAATCTCTTAATAATGTTTCTTGGTATTTTAATTTTTTAATGGTACTTCTAATTGTTAAATAACCAACTAAGAAGAATACGATTGAAAAGAAAAATAATGTTGGATTCATGATTGAAAATGTAATTGTTAATATCAAACCAATAATAATCATAAGTCTATATAAAAACTTCTCATAACCCTTGATAACAATTGTATCAGGTACTGGCCAAACCTGTGGCCATAGTCCATAGGCTTGTTGAGTATAAAACTGAGACATTTGTAATAAAGTAATATACATAAACAGACTACCTATTAATATAGATACTACTGGATTTGAAAGCCATACCATTAATATCACCGCAATAAGTGTCAATCTTAATATGATGCTAAAGGCATCTCTACCTCGTACAAAACTTCGTATAAATAAATATAAATACATTTGATTTGCATTAAACTTTTTACCTTTTGGTACCGGCAAGATAAAATCTAAATAACTACGTCTAACCGCTGATTCTCTAAGATGTTTGACATCGGTAAACATATTTACAAACTTATAATAATTAGTATAATGTCTATGTTCTACCCCAATCATTCTATCCCATGGGTATAATTGTTTGTCTGCTTTAGATTTTAAAATAACAATCAATATTAATATGACTAACGTGATAATTAACGCGAAATACGTTTGCATTCCGAGAATCAAATAATAGTTAATACTTAAAATAATAAAAAAGCCTATATTCATTAACCAAGTTGATACATCTAATTGATAACCAATCCATCTTAGGCATAATACTAAATAGGGTAATATTAGTGCAATTACTACAAAAACAATATAGTACTGCAAATGGTGATGATTTAATTTATAAAATAATGGAAATGGTACAATGAGTAATACCAATTGCATTATTATTCTTGCAAAGTAACTATATTGAATACTTAATGACATATATCGTTTCATATACTTTTCAAACGGTAATAAAAAAATCTGATCTGCTTCTTTTAATAATGTTCTTAATGGAAATAATGAAGCAATCGCGATAATCATACTAGTTATAAGTGCATAATCGATATGCTTAGGTATATGTTTTAACCACTCTCCGTACCCCATGATAAAAGCACCGAACAAGATTAAAAGAAAGACAGTAAAATGACCATTAAAAATAAATTTATTGTAGTAATTCTTTTCTTTACGTATCGCCTTTTGACGCTTTCTAAATAATGTCGTTGCTTGATTATTCATTGGCATGTCCACCTTGAGTAACATGTATATAAATATCATCAAGTGTATGATGATTTAGACCAGTTTGCGTTCTTAATTCCTCTAAATTTCCAAAGGCCACAACTTCACCTTTATCTAAAATGATAAAACGATCACAGTAGCGTTCGGCAGTGGCTAAGATATGTGTACTCATTAACACTGTACGCCCTTCATTTTTCTTTTCTACCATTAAATCAAGCATAGACTGTATACCTAATGGGTCTAAACCTAAAAATGGTTCGTCAATAATGTACAATTCAGGATTAACAATAAAAGCACATATGATCATCACTTTTTGCTTCATACCTTTTGAAAAATGGCTTGGGAAGACTTTTAATTCATCTTGTAACCTAAATATTTTTAATAATGGTTCTGCCCTTTTCATTGCTTCTTCTTGAGATAGACCATATGCCATTGCAGTCATTTCAATATGTTCTTGTAACGTTAATTCATCATAAATAACTGGTGATTCTGGAATATATGATAATTTTCGACGATATGTTTCAATATCGTCTGTTATATTAGTATTTGAAATTGATAATGAGCCTGATGTAGGTGTTAAAAGTCCTAACATATGTTTGATCGTAGTACTTTTACCAGCACCATTCAGACCAATTAATCCAACGATTTCGCCTTTTTTTAATTCAAAATTAATATCCTTAATTACAGGTCGTTTACCGTAACCACCTGTTAGATGTTCTACTTTTACTGTCATAAGGCACCTCCACGAGACCTATTGTATCAAAAATAATGAATTACACCTAAAATTAGCTATGAAGAATGACGAATTTTTGTTAGTAATGCTATAATATACTTTAAGATGAAGAGAAGAGGAGTGTAATCAACATGTCTGAAACGATTTTCAGTAAAATTATTACTGGTGAAATTCCTAGCTTTAAAATTTATGAAAATGATTATGTCTATGCCTTTTTAGATATTTCTCAAGTAACGAAAGGTCATACACTGTTAATCCCTAAAAAAGCCTCAGCAAATATCTTTGAAACAGATGAAGAAACAATGAAACATATAGGTGTTGCTCTTCCTAAAGTGGCAAATGCAATTAAAAAAGCATTTAATCCTGATGGCTTAAACATTATACAAAATAATGGTGAATTCGCCGATCAATCTGTTTTCCATTTACATTTCCATTTAATTCCAAGATATGAAAATGACATTGATGGTTTTGGTTATAAATGGGAAACACATGAAGAAACGTTAAATGATGAAGTCAAAAAAGAAATTGCTGCTCAAATTCAAGCTCAATTTGAATAATCATGCTTAATTTGTCTTAAAATGGGTATAAGATGAATAATACAATTATCCGAGATATAAAAGTGAGGAGATTTATAATGAAAGTAACACGCGTATTGTTTGGTATTGGCGTAGGTGTTGCCGCAGGTTTCGCAGTCTCATTGCGTAATCGTGATGACCAAAGCGTTAAAAATAACACGATTGATGGCGGACAACCAACTGGCGCTCAATCAGAGTTACAACGTGAACTAGAAACAATGAAACAATCATTTAATGACATATTAAATTATAGTTCACAAATTAAAAATGAAGGAACAGAATTTGGTAGTTCAATCGGTGATGAAATCAAAACATTAATCGGTAACTTCAAGTCTGATATTAACCCTAATATTGAAAAGCTACAATCTCACATTGAGAATTTACAAAACCGTGGCGAAGAAATCAGTAACACATTTTCTAAAGAAAAATAAATGAATCATTATTGGGTTTCCCCTATTCAAAAAGTGCAATCAATAATTGCATTTTTGAATAGGGGTTTCTAATATATTGAATCACTTTTGAATTATGGTGTTTGACTGTTTTTTACTAAAGTACCTATTGACTTCATCTCTAATTCAATAGATAATACCATACATATATTGACTAAGAAATGAGGCATGTTGCATGTTTTTATGTACAAGACAAATTGATATTCATGAAAGATTTGGTATACCTAGAATTGCATTCATGAGCATCGTTGGTACCATTATAATGTTTTTGTTTAGTTATGAAGTCATGTACTTTTTTAGTAACACGCCATTATCAGATAAACATTTTTTGATTGTGCTTGTACTTATATTTTTTATGTATCCATTGCATAAAGGGGTTCATTTATTATTTTTCTTACCCTTTTACAAATCATTTCGAATTCATAAATTAACTCGAAAGAAATGGATTCCATATTTTAATACTTATGTAAATACACCTATTCATAAAGTTTATTTTTGTATCAACTTGATATTACCTTTTATATTAATATCATCTTTATTTATTTTTTTATGTATGTATTTCCCTCAATATGGACATTATTGTATGTTTCTATTAGCACTTAATTTTGGTTTTTCTGTACTTGATTTACTTTATTTAAAAATCCTAGTGTTTTCAAACTATGGTAATTATATTGAAGAACATCAATCAGGCGTTCACATTTTAAAAAAAGAAAAATTCGTTTCTACTTTATAAGTTTAAATCTAAAGAGGTCGG
>NZ_JBXVVK010000025.1:0-7197 GCF_057219715.1 Staphylococcus sp. 510
ACATTAAAGGCATAGTTTTGCCACATTAAAGGCATAGTTTTGCCACATTAAAGGCATAGTTTTTTTGTTGTTATGCCTATCGTTCTATGTTACTGTATAAAAAAGCTTTAATACATAATATTATAGAATTTAAAAGGCATGGTTTTTTTTTTGTTATGCCTTTGTTAAAAGGAGAGTTATTATATGAGCGGAGAAACTGTTATTTACAAAAATGAAATGAATTTAGTTCCATTAAGACGCTTTACTGCTACTGAAATTAACTTATTTTTTGCTATGTGTAATAAGCTCAAAGAACAAGATACTAATACACTTCATTTATCTTTTGATGAACTCAAAGAATTAAGTAATTACAGTCCAGAAACTCGTAACATTAACAGGTTTGTAGATGATCTCCAAAGAGTTTACGATAAGATGTTAGATATCAGATATACTATTAGAACTGAAACAAAAATTAAAAAATTTGTCTTATTCTATAAGTATGAAATAGACATATCGGAAAAATATTTAGAAATTGCTACTTCTCCTGATTTAAAATATATCTTAAATTCAATTACGAATAACTTTACTAAATTTGAATTAAAAGAGATGACACACCTTAAATCTACCTATTCAAAAAATATGTTTAGATTACTTAAACAATATAAACATACTGGCTATATGAAGATTAAAATTGAAGACTTTAGAGAACGATTAGATATTCCAGAATCTTATAGAATGTCTAATATTAACCAATTTGTTTTAACACCGATTATCAAGGAGCTCTCTCCAATATTTAATAACCTCAATATCAATAAAATCAAAGCTAAAAAAGGACGTAAAATTGAATGGTTAGAATTTACTTTTGACTCTGAGAAACGCATTCACAGTAAACGACAACCTCAAATGGCAGATATAGGTAAGTCACGACAATATATAAGTCGTGAGAAAACACCAAAATGGTTAGAAGAACGCACATATGAAAAAACAACACAAAATGAGTATGATCCGCAATTAGAAAAAGAACGAGAAGCCTTTTTAAAACAACTTGAAGTCGATTGGGAAGAATAGAAAAAGTTTATAAAGTGAAAGAGTTAATTGAAGAGTGTATAATATCATGATATTATATAAACAACAAATGAATTATAAACTAGCATATACAAAAAAGACACAAGTGCTAGGAACACTCGTGCCTTAGTAAGCCCGTTAAAAAGACGGTAGCCTTTTATAAATTTTGATTAAAATAACCTAGAACTCGGCTAAAGTTGGTAGGTTATTTTTTTTGGTTATTACTAATTAATACTAAACCGATGATGGTTAAAACAATCATCAGCATTTCATAATCAGACAATGCTAGTCCTTTCTAGGAGCAAAAACCAAAACCATAGGCATCACCCCATTTTCATGAGATTAGCCACCATCAATCCAACTTGCTTACATTAATCATTATATATATGTAAGCAAGTTTTTTAAAGTTGTGTTTAAATATATAACTTTTCAAGTGTATGCAACATCTAAATATATCTCACAAGTAAACAAGTTTAATTGTTAACTCGTATACTTGTTTACTATTAAATAAGTATACTGATGATTTGTGTCATTTACACAAGTGTAACTTACATAAATATACAAAATTTCATTTAATGAAAATGCATGAAAACGTGTCATTGGGGTAATGTATAAAAGATGAATATCCTATAATCCGAACCAAAAGGGACAAACGCCGAAATGACGGCGTTTGTCCCTTTTGAGTTAGTTGACATAATTACTGATTATGGGTAGTGACTTTGAATATATTATGTATAAATCACTTGATTGTTCCCCATAATGGCCCTAGTTCTCCTGTACTTTCATTCCAAGTTCTCACTGGTAAATACACTCTTTTTCCACTATTTGTATTATAACCAACCCATACATGACCATCTTGTTTCATAACTTCATCATATTTAATAGTTAAACCTTTTCTTAAAACACCTGACTGAGGCATACTTCTAAACGGTCCTGTTAATCTTGTAATAATATCTGTGTTAGCTGTAAAACTAGCAGATTCAGATTTATATAATGTTCCATATTTATTAGTTTTATAACCATTATTATTTGATGAAGATGTACTATCGCTTCCATAGCCCGCTGATTTTAGAAATGGCATAGGATCTTGTGCTGTATTATTTGAGAATGAATTGGTCATTCTTTGGAAATGCAAATGCGGTGCTGTAGAATATCCTGTATTACCAGACCAACCAATAATTTGTCCAGCTTTAACTTTGTCACCAACTTTAACATTGAACTTACTTAAATGCATATACCATTGTCTATGAACACCGTCATTTTCAACAAGTCCTATTTCATTTCCTCCACCATAATTTGTCCATCCAGCTTCGACTATTTTACCATCTGAAATTGCTCTTACTGGTGTCCCTACATTCATAAAGAAATCAACTCCATAGTGATTTCCGCCATTAATTCCTAAAGGATACGGACCATAACCATAACCTTTTTTATAATTGTTTAACCAACTAGCAGAATGATTAGATTGAGCAGCTTCCCTTACAAAAGTTCTCTCTTGCTCTACTTTTGGCGTATCAGCCTTTGCTGGTGTTTCTTGCTCTACTTTTGGCGCATCAGCTTTTGCTGGTGTTTCTTGCTCTACTTTTGGTGCATCAGCCTTTGCTGGTGTTTCTTGCTCTACTTTTGGTGCATCAGCCTTTGCTGGTGTTTCTTGCTCTACTTTTGGCGCATCAGCTTTTGCTGGTGTTTCTTGCTCTACTTTTGGCGCATCAGCCTTTGCTGGTGTTTCTTGCTCTACTTTTGGTGCATCAGTTTTTGTCGATGCAGAAGCTTCATCATTTACAGTTAAAAATACTGATCCAACTAAAAAAGTTCCTAATCCAATTGACAAAGATTTTACTAAAGTGAATTTCTTATTTGTATCCATAAATTTAAACCTTCTAATATTTAAAATACATTAGTTATAATAACATATAACTAATATGTATAATTTATATTTTAAAATATAAACAAAATCTTTACATTTTATTTAAAATGAGATATTATTTTATAGTAATTAAATATTGGAGGGATACCCAAGTCTGGTTTAAGGGAAATTAATACTATGTATTAATTAGAAGCTTATGCTTGCGTTGGTTCAAATCCTTCTCCCTCCGCTGTAAACTTCATTATTAAACCAAGCATTTTAATGCTTGGTCTTTTTTCTGTATATGTTGCTATACTATTCTCTTAGAAAGTCGGTGTCTTATGAAATTTGTCCAATTATCCGAAACTGAATTTCAAAATTTTGTAAACAATCATTTTTCTCACTATACTCAATCAAGTCAACATTTTTGTTATCGAAATAAATTTCAAAATGACGTTCATTTAGTTGGCGTTAAAGATAATGAAGGAACAGTCATTGCAGCATGTTTATTAACAGAAGCCCAAGCTCTAAAAGTTTTTAAATACTTTTATACTCATCGTGGCCCTGTTTTAGACTTTAAAAACTTTGAATTAGTGAGATTTTTTTATAAAAATTTAACTAGATATCTTAAAAAAAATCGTGGTTTATTTGTTTTAACAGATCCTTATACTTTAGAAAATATAAGAAATGCACAAGGTGAGATATTAACAAGCTATGATAATAGACCTCTGATTAAAACTTTGAAAAATATAGGGTATACACATCAAGGTTATTCCATAGGCTATTCTCAAACGAGTCAAATCAGATGGCTGTCTGTCTTAGATTTAAATAATAAAGATACAGATATGCTTTTATCCGAAATGGATTATCAAACAAGAAGAAATATTAAAAAAACATATGAAATGAATGTTCAAGTGAGAACTTTATCTATTGAAGAAACATCTAGATTTTTCAAATTATTTAAAATGGCAGAAGAAAAACATGGATTTAAATTTAGAAATCAAGATTATTTTGAAAAAATGCAAAAAATATATAATGACAATAGTATGTTAAAACTCGCATATATCAATTTATCCGATTTATTAGAAAAACAAAATAATAAAATAACTCAATTAAACAAACAATACGAAGAAATAATAAGTGTATTAAAAGAAAATCCTAATTCGAAAAAAAATAAAAATAAGGCTAATCAAATTAATCAACAAATTAGTGCACAAAACAGAAAAATAAATGAAACAAAAGAATTAATCAAAACAGATGGTAAAATAATTGATTTAGCTGCAGCTTTCTATATATATAACAATGACGAAGTTTATTATCTTTCAAGTGGATCAAATCCCAAATACAATGCTTATATGGGAGCCTATCGTTTACAGTGGGAAATGATTAAATTTGCTAAACAGAATAACATTCCTAGATATAATTTTTATGGTATTACTGGAGATTTTAGTGAAACAGCTGAAGATTATGGTGTTCAAAGATTTAAAGAAGGGTTTAATGCTTATGTTGAAGAATATATCGGAGATTTTATTAAACCTCTTAGACCCTTTATTTACAAAATATACACTCTACTAAAAAGATAATCTTTTAGATAGTGGCTAGCAATTAGCCACTATTTTTTCGTCAGAAAAAATCCTAAGGGGATTGGGGATAGTCCCCAACAAGCTGGCGCGTCTGCCACGTTAATGGCTAGCAAAGCCAATGCTTGCCAAACCACTATGTTACTTGATGAAATTTAGATTATCATATAATCTAAATTTATATTAAGTAATATCTTTCGTAGAAAGCGTGGTGGGATGTATGAGCGAACAAAAACATTTTGTGGCTAGCGACGCAACTGTTGGGCAAAACCATAAACCCAACCGTAAGGAGCCGAAACAAATTAGTTTTCGTGTGAGCGAATCCGAATATTTAAAGTTAAAGCAGTCGGCTGAAACTTTAAATATGAGTGTGCCGAATTTCGTTAAGAAAAAGGCACAAGGATCTCGATTGGTCGCACCGAAATTGGATAAAACAACGCGACAATCGATAGCCAAGGATTTAAGTAAATTAGGTTCAAATGCCAATCAGATTGCTAAATATTGTAATCAACATCAATATGACGCACCGAATTATGAGGCATTAGAACATAATATTAGTGAATTACGTGAAAGGCTTGATGAGATATGGCAACAACTAAAATAAGTGCAACGAAGTCAACGTCACGTGCCATTAATTACGCTGAGAAACGAGCCGTCGAAAAAAGTGGTTTAAATTGTGATGTCGATTATGCCAAATCGAGTTTCAAAGCCTCTCGTGAATTGTATGGCAAAACGGACGGCAATCAAGGACATGTGATTATCCAATCCTTTAAACCCGATGAAGTGACACCTGAACAATGTAATCAGTTAGGTTTAGAACTTGCTGAGAAAATAGCACCCAATCATCAAGTCACTATCTATACACATAACGATACGGATCATGTACACAATCATATTGTGATTAATGCGATTGATCTTGAGACAGGGAAAAAATTTAACAACAATAAACAAACCTTACGTGATTTAAGAGATTTCAACGATGAAGTCTGTCGTGAACATGGTTTAAGCGTGCCAGAGAAAGACACAGCACGCTTACGTTATACGCAAACAGAAAAAGCGATTGCTGACCCTAATACCAAATCAACAGCCCAATATTCATGGAAAGATGAAATCAGAGAAGTCATAGACCAATCACAAGCCACGAATATGGAGGAATTCAAAGACCATTTAAACCAATATGGGGTTGAAATTGAGCGTGTTACACCCAAAAGCATTACGTATCGACACCGAGCCGAAGATAAAAAAGTGCGTGGGCGTCGATTAGGTGAAGATTACAACAAAGGAGGCATAGAACATGGCTTTGAAAGACAAATTCAACGACGACAACAACAAGAACGAGAATCAGACACCGACTTCCAGCCAAAACGACCAACTTCAAATCGTGATGAACCAACTGAACGAGATACAGGCGTCACTCAATCAGATTGGGACAAATTCGCCCAAGACACAAATGAGCTTGAGCGTAGCCGACAAGCTGCAGAATCAGCAAGACTTGCTCATGAAAAGGCTCGAAGAGATCGAGAAGAGAGAGAACGAGCGAAACAAGCGTCACGAACAATTATTAACGACGATCGAGACCACGGCCTCGAACTTTAATCAAGCAACTCAAACGAACGAAAAACGATTTATGAGTGCAGCGAGACATTATGTACAACGCATTGATACTGATAATTTAAAACAAGATTTTGAACAAGCGATACAAAAAGAACTCAATGACGTAAAAACAGAAACACAAAACATAGTTAAAGAAATGAAAAGCAATCAAGCAGACCTTCAAAAAGCGAATAGCGAATATAAAAAGACAATAGATGAGCGAATTAAAAACAACGAAATAGCTGTTAAACAATATGATCAAGCATTTAATCGTTTAACCAAAGGGATTACTGCTATGTTTTTCATTGTTGCTTTAACTATGGTCGCATTTTTAGTCTTAAGTCCCTTAGGTGACTGGTTAGGTGTTCATCATTTTTACGAATGGATTAACTATGTATTAAAAACAGGGCATTCAGCATGGCGTTATTTCATTCTTTTACTTTATCTTGTCCCTTATCTCTTATTTGGATTGCTTATATATGCCATTTTAAGAGCGTATGAGAGTATTTAACATCAATGTTAATATAAAAGGTGTCCTTATGTATTGAAAACGCTATATAAAGCTTAAAAAGAGAAGGAGAGAAACTATGAAAATTAAAACTTTTGCGACTTTTACTCATCATAAGTTAGATTCACAAGTAAATGATTTTTTAAAAAAAGAAAATATTAAAGTATTAGAAATACAAACAAATAGTAATTGGTTATATATTTCAACTACGATTATTTATGAAAATCTAGAATAGTCGACGCTATTATGCCGAGAAAATTTATTGATGTTGAGAAGAACCCTTAACTAAACTTGCAGACGAATGTCGGCATAGCGTGAGCTATTATGCCGACCATTCGACAAGTTTTGGGATTGTTAAGGGTTCCGAGGCTCAACGTCAATAAAGCAATTGGAATAATGCATCAAAGTTATATAGTTTATTGTTTTTTAATAATAAAAACCAACCACAAATGTGGTTGGTTTCCTTTTTGTATTTTGAATTTGTGAGGGGCGAATTGCCCTGAACTTTTTAATATCTTTTTATAATTCTTTTTAAAACCTTTTTAGGAGGTACTTTAGACATAGAGTGCCAAGGAGTTTAGAATGTTAAAGGCATAGTTTTGCCACATTAAAGGCATAGTTTTGCC
>NZ_JBXVVK010000026.1:0-7153 GCF_057219715.1 Staphylococcus sp. 510
GAATTTTCTCATATTGTCAACGGGATTCTTAATAAATGACAAATCAAATATATCGATTTATATGTTACTCAAATATAGTATATTTATTTTTATTATCGTTATATACAAAATCAATGAATATTATATACTAAAAATTAATATTAAAAATATAGTCACTGCTACATAAATATAGTATTTACAATTAATAAGATTCATTAAATACCAAAAATTAAAATTTATCCTTTAAATAACTCTTGTTTTTTGTATAATTATTGTATGTAACAAAAATAAATATAAGGGAGTTATTTAATATGTTTGTTTTAGCTACATCTTTATCAAGCCAAGTGAATCTTGACTGGCGGACATATATCATGCTTGCAGTATATTTTCTAATTTTACTTGTTATTGGATATTATGGTTATAAGCAGGCAACCGGAGATTTAAGAGAATATATGCTTGGTGGAAGAAATATAGGACCTTACGTCACTGCATTATCTGCTGGAGCTTCAGATATGAGTGGTTGGATGATTATGGGGTTACCTGGAGAGGTTTATACAACAGGTTTATCAGCAGCTTGGTTAGCTATTGGGTTAACTATCGGAGCTTATGTTAACTACATACTTGTAGCACCAAGACTTCGTGTGTACACTGAAAAAGCGAATGACTCAATCACATTACCTAACTATTTTACACATCGCCTTAATGATAATTCTAATATTATTAAAATTATCTCTGGTGGTATTATTGTTGTATTCTTTACACTATATACTCACTCGGGTATGGTTTCAGGTGGTAAATTATTTAATAGTGCGTTTGGTCTAGATTATCATATTGGTCTTATTGTAGTTTCGGTGATTGTTATTGCTTATACATTCTTTGGGGGGTATTTAGCAGTATCATTAACTGACTTCTTTCAAGGTGTAGTTATGTTAATTGCGATGGTTATGGTACCTATTGTAGCCATGATGCAGCTCGGAGGTATTGATGCTTTTTCTCAAGCAGCAAATTTAAAACCGACTAATTTAGATTTATTTAAAGGGACCACTATTGTGGGAATTATTTCTTTCTTTGCTTGGGGATTAGGTTACTTTGGTCAACCGCATATTATAGTACGATTCATGTCAATCAAATCTGTTAGTCAATTAAAAACTGCCAGAAGATTTGGTATTAGTTGGATGGCTATTAGTTTAATAGGTGCTGTATGTGTAGGGTTGATAGGTATTGCTTTTGTTCAAGATAGAGGAGTTAAATTAAATGATCCAGAAACACTTTTTATTTTAATGGGCCAAATTTTATTCCATCCATTGGTTGGTGGTTTCCTTCTTGCAGCAATTTTAGCAGCTATTATGAGCACAATCTCCTCACAACTACTTGTTACTTCTAGTTCACTTACAGAGGATTTCTATAAATTAATTAGAGGCGAAGAAGCTGCAAAAAAACATAAAAAAGAGTTTTTATTAGTAGGTCGATTATCTGTTCTTATTATAGCAATTATATCTATTATAATCGCATGGACTCCAAATGATACTATACTTAATCTTGTTGGTAATGCATGGGCTGGATTTGGTGCTGCATTTGGTCCACTGGTATTATTATCTCTCTATTGGAAGGGATTAAGTCGTACAGGAGCTATTTTTGGTATGATATCAGGATCAGTTGTAGTCATTATTTGGATTGTTTTTGTGAAACCATTAGGAGAACATATTGATTTCTTTAATTTATATGAAATTATTCCTGGATTTTTAACAAGTTTAATTGTGACTTATATCGTAAGTCTTATAACTAAAAAACCGGATAGAGATGTTGAAAAAGAATTAGAAGAAGTTAAAAAACTTGTGAAAGAAAAATAACACTTTATCACTTAAAGAGGTAGAACAAGAAATTGTGGTTCTATCTCTTATTTTTTTATTTACAAATTTCATTTTATTGAAGTATATAGTTTTTATCAATTTCAATAACACTTATCTAATATGGTAGCAAATCGCATTATCTATCTACTACTACACGAAGCTTATATTGAAATTGCTAAAGAACATCCCATAATAATTTTTTACCAGGAAATGAATAGGATTTGCTTACTCAATGAAGCAGAAGGATTGTGCAAGCACAATCCCAAAATCCCATTATTCTTTATAAATAATATATATAGGGAAGCAGAGAGATACATTCCTCATCAATACTCATAAATAATGAGTTGATTGTTCATCAAAATAGGTGGAATTCCGGGATTTCTTTGTCATATCAACGTTTGTAACGGGTTCTTGCTTGGAATTTCCTTATATTGACGACGGGATATCAAACACATATTAACTCAATTATGTAATAGAGAAAATGGCAGAAATACATTATTTATGAATATCATAAGAGAGGAAGCTGAATTAAAATCGCTCAACTATTCATAATAGTGATCTATGAAATTATTCAAACCATAAAATAAACAGAATAGAAAAAATAATATAAAGATTTATCAATTTTATTAATTAACATCCATTAAAAGTAACGATTTATAATGACTAAAGATAATTTCCACAAAAAATCTCTTCAAAGTTTGAAAAAAGTTAAACTTTGAAGAGATTATAATTCAAAATCGTTATTTTGATTTAGATGTTTTTCTAGATGTTAATAATGAACCCGCAGCTAATAACGGTGAAGCAATAATTATAACTACACCTGAATTAGATTATTCACCTGTTTCTGGTAGTACTGTAGTACTTGATTGTACTAGCTTATTAATGCCATAACTATTATTTGTAGTTTGTGTTGATTGACTATCATCACCAGCAATTATATTATTTGTTTCGTTTATTGATTTCTATTATCTGTTTGATTAGTTTGAACATTATTTGATGACTGATTTAATTGATACTGACCTACTATTTCATAAGGATTATTGACACCCCAAGAAGTTTTTACTACGCCATCTTTATATACTCGAAATAACTCCTGAACCTACATTTGATTTATTAGCTTTAACAATTTCATAATAATCGCCTTTACCTTTTGGAGTCCAATAATTTCAGCAGCGTGTACTTCATTCGAATTAGCTACGCCAATACCTGTAAATAATAAATTTCCAGTTAATGTAGTTGTACTTAAAGTTTTAATTACTTTCATATCATTACCTACATATTTATATAATGTTCTTATATTTTAAAGTTAAATATTATAAAATAATTTAAAAGTTATTTTCTGATATAATCATATACTTTATTTATTTGTTCTAAGAAAGTACCATCAAATTTATTGTCAAAAAATGCACTTCCAATTGTAAAACTCCAAGGAGCATGAGATTTTATCAAATCTAACTGTTCATAACTACCTATACTGCCAGCAATACATATAGGCCCTGATACCTCAGTGCTTATCCTTTTGATTAATTGTTCTATGTTTCCTACAAATCGATATGCTAACACATCTACACCATAGACTCCTTTATCTAGATATTCATTTGCTTGATTTATGATACTTTCAATTGTTCCATCTAAAATTGATGGTCTATTATATACATTGCCTACAAAAGGCATATACTTTAATCCATTTTTTTTACAAAAATCATTTATAGAATCGAAAAAAACTGTACCCATTAGAATATCACATCCGCATTCTAAAGCCATTTGTGCTCCTAATAATCCCAATTCTTCTGTGTATTCAACAACTTCTAAAAAAGTTGTTTTACCTTGTTTTTTCATGTATAAAAATAGTTCTTTCATTTCACTTAAAGGAATACCTGAATCTTTGAATCCCCACAACTTTGCTTTAGATTCTTTGCATTCTTCAAATATTTGATATGCATTTTTCACTGTAAGATCATTATAAGTCAACATTACTATTAATTCATTTTTCACTTTATTTCCCCTTCTTAATTATATTTCAGCATAATATACTATATATTAAATTGATACAGTAATACAATATTGACTTACAAATAATATTAATTTAATATTCATATTGTGTTATATATAAAAAGGAGTTTATTATTATGCATCTTCTCTATCCTTCAACCACAGTAGAAAGTGTATTTTCAATTGATTATGAAAAATTAAAATTATTAGGTTATAAAGCAATTATTTTTGATATTGACAGTACTTTAGTACCACACGGTGATGATACTACTCATGAGATAGATGATTTATTTAACTACCTCCATAAATTAGGTTTTAAAACTTTATTATTATCTAATAATAGTGACGAACGTATTTCTAACTTTAACCGAAATATTAATACTTTATTTATCCCTATGGCAAATAAACCCCATAGAGCAAGTTATTTAAAAGCATTAAGAATGTTAAATGTTAACTATTCAGAAGCAATATTGGTAGGAGATCAATTATTTACAGATATATTGGGCGCTAATTTATGTGGTATTAAAAATATTTTAGTTAATTTCCTAATGCATGATGAAGATACTAAAATTGGGAAAAAAAGACATTTAGAGAAAAGTTTATTAAAATTTTATTTAATAAAAAATGTTTTCTTCAAAAGTCTTCCTAATATTGAAAAGGAGAACAATAATAAAATGAGTAAACAAAGAAAAAAACTCAGTGAAATTCACCCTCTTTTCTATTTATTAGCTGTAAAAAAAGAAACTTTAAAACGTCATATTCAAAATTATAAAACTAGTACTAATTTTGCTAATCATAAACAAGATACTCCCTTACCGAATGCTGTTTATAAATATGGTTCTTTTTTAATAAAAGAAGGAAAAAATATTGATCCAGTTTTACAATTTAATAAATCTTTTAATATTAGCTTATCTGCTTCTAAGATAAATAAAATTATTATACAACCAGGAGAAACATTTTCTTTTTGGAATCTGGTTGGAAAAATAGACAAAAAGAGAGGGTATAGAGATGGACGCGTTATTGTTAACAATAAAGTTCAAGCTGGTTTAGGCGGTGGTCTATGTAACTTAGCTAACACATTAAATTTATTAATCATGCATAGTCCATTGCAAGTAACTGAATTACATACTCATTCAGATGCTTTATCCCCTAATAATGGCAAACGTGTACCTTTTGGTACTGGAACTTCAGTTTCATACAATTATGTAGATTATAGATTTAAAAATATTACAAATCAAAATGTTCAAATTCTTATTTGGGTAGAAAACAATTATTTACATGCTGAACTACGCAGTGAAAAACCATTTAAATATAAATATGAATTAACTGAAGAAAATCACCACTTTACCAAAATTAATAATAAGTTCTATCGTAAATCAAAAGTTTTCAAAAATACAATAGATCCTTTTAATGATGAAATTATAGAAAAAAGATTAGTTTACGATAACAACTCAAAAGTCATGTTTGATTATAAACTAATACCTAAAGAGCTTATTAAATAATTTTAAACAATATACTCTATCATAAAACAATATGAATAATAATTTAGGCAATTACAATTGTCATTCACTTGACGAAGTGTTCTTTAGCACTTCGTTTTTATTTTTGTCTCAAACACTATATCTTATTATTTAGCCAATAATTTTCCTTATCTTCTTTCACTTATTTTATCTAACCATTTTTAGAATTCTCTTTATCAATTTCAATAACACTTATCTAATGAGATAATAATTATTTCATAACTACACGATGCTTATATTGAAATTGCTAAAGAACATCCTACAATGATTTTTTACCGGGAAATGAATGGGTTTTGCAGATTCGAAGAAGCAGAAGGATTGTCCCAGCACAATCCCAAAATCCCGTTATTTTTTATAAATAAATAATATATATAAGGAAGTAGAGGCCCAACCCTATCATCAATACTTATAAATAATGAGTTGATTGTTCGTCAAAATAGGTGAGATTCCGGAATTTCCTTGTTACACCAACGTTTATCACGAGTTTTTATATGGAATTCCCCCTTATTTCCACTGGGATTCGTTATAAATGATAAATCAAATATATATTATTTCAATGATATATATAAACTACATCACTATTACACTATCTAGGAGGCAATAATATGGAAACAATCACTCAAGAACTCAAACAATATATAACTCATCTATTCTATAACTATCTGACAATGAAACATGGGACTGTGAAGCACTGGAGGAAGCAGCAAAAAATATTCTACCCGAACGTTTTATTAATGATTCCCCACTTGCACATCTTACACTTGAAACTTATACCTACTACAATGATGAACTACATGAGCTAAGTATCTATCCATTCCTTATGTAATGCTTTTGCCAAAAGAATACTAAAGGAAGTGACGATATATGAATACAATCAAAAGTACAATACACACAGAAGCCATTTTTAGCGATGATGAACAACACCGCTTGGGATGAAAAGAAACCTGTTTGTACAGTGATAACCATGTATCCTCATTCATTAGTCGATTTCATATCTTCAGGAACTTTACTTTCATCATTATGCTGCATATGGGTCTCACTTTTTTGATCTTTAGTATCTTTATCTTTTTCATCATTATTGGAGCAAGCTGATAATATTAGTAATGACCCTAATATCATAAAAAATAATTTTTTAATCATAATAAAACGCCTACCTTTTATTATGATTTTAATGTAAAAGCATTAATTGCAACGATAATCGTACTTAATGACATTAAAATAGCCCCTATTGCAGGTGATAAAACCAAGCCAATAAATGCTAAAACCCCGGCTGCTAAAGGTACAGCAACAATATTATAACCTGCACCCCACCATAAGTTTTGCACCATTTTTCTCATAGTATTATTTGAGAGGGTCAAGAAAAGGATAATATCTGATGGATTACTTTTAACGAGTATAATATCAGCTGACTCAACTGCTACATCCGTTCCTGCGCCAATTGCAATACCAATATCTGCTCTTATAAGACTTGGTGCGTCATTGATACCGTCTCCGACCATCATTACTTTTTTACCACTACGTTGATAATCTTTTATAATACTTTCTTTATCTTCTGGCTTGAGTTGTGCGTGCACATCACTAATACCTAATTCTTTTGCGACAGCTTTTGCTACTTCTTTATTATCACCTGTAAGCATGACTGGTGTAATATGTCTTGATAGTAAATCAGCTACCATTTGTTTTGAGCTTTCTTTAATTTGATCTCCTTGAGCAATCATGCCAATGACTTGTTGTTCATCAATTAAATAGCTGATTGAATTACCTTGTTGTGCTAATTTTATAAATAAGTCATTGTCATATTCAAATCCGTGC
>NZ_JBXVVK010000027.1:0-5914 GCF_057219715.1 Staphylococcus sp. 510
TATTGTTGCTGTCTTTTTTCTTCCTCATATCTTTCTCTATCACTTCTATTCATAATAACTCCTCCTTTACACAAATGTAAATTACACATATGTAATTTACATTTGTGTAATTAATAATTGTTATTCATAGTCTTTATATAATCCACTTTGATAATCATTTTTTATCCTATATATAGTCTGTCTTGATAGTCCTACTTTCTTTGCTATTCTACTAATAGCCATACCCTCATCTATAAAGCCTATCACTCTAAAATAAACTGCTTGCTTTTGTGGGTCTTTAGCGTTTGGACTATATAGCTTAGGTCGGCCTTTATAAATACCTTTTGCCTTTGCTACTGCTATACCATCTGCTTGTCTACGCTTACTATCATTTCTTTCTTGCTCTGAAATCATTGCTAACAATTGAATGATTAAATTTTTTAAGAACTTATCAAATAATTCATTTCCTACAATCTCATTCATCATTGGTAGACTTGTAATAATTAATTTAACATTTTTTTCTCTAAGAAAATCTACAGTTTTAATTACTTCATCATAGTTACGTCCAAGTCTATCTAATGCATCAACAATTAATGTATCTTCTTCTCTTACAAAATCCATAACTTCTTGAAATACTTTTCTATCTTTAATGTTCTTTCCAGATTGTTTTTCTTCAAAGATTTTTGTAGCACCATATCTTTTTAAAATTTCTATTTGTCTTTCTAAATTTTGATCTTTTGTAGATACTCGGGCATAACCAATTTTCAAATTTTTCACAACTCCTTTTTGTTACACCCTAATCATACATTTAAAACCTTAAAAAAACAACTTCCACCACTGACTGATTAGGGCTTACCCTAATCAGTCAGTATAAAGTATTGAATTAATTGTCATTTAAATAATTTATTACGGATATCTTGTTTATCATTTTCACTTAATTCTGCTAAACAATGATAAAGATACTCGAAATGCAACAATAGTATTACTGCATTTTGCTTTGTTCCATACTGATTATCATATCCATGCATAATAGAATGTCTATTAATTTCATTGATCTTTTTTTCACCAAATTCAAAATTTCGTTTTAATTTAGATTTATAATATTCTTTGATTTTGAAGTAATCAGAATCAACATAATAATCATGATTAGATTTATACTTGTTTATCGTTTCTTCAATTATAATATTAAAGAGTCGATAATTAGTTTTTCCTTTATAATTCACTGAATTGAATATCATTCCTTCTAGTCTTGCTAGTAAGGCAGGTATTACAAGATAATAATATTCCTGCTTATATCCATCTAAAATCTCTTTTAATATAGTAATATCTTCTTGAGGTAGTTTATAACTGATTACTTGGCTTTTTAAATGATTAAAATGAATTTCATCAAAATACCTTGTCATTATCAAATCAATATTTTCTTTAGTTACCTCCCAATGATTTGGATTCATTTCAATATAATTAATAACTTCATTTATGTCTACATAATCTATCGGTGGATAATCATAGTTAATAAAAATTGAATTTACTGTAGTAACATTATCAATAAAACTATCTAAAGCATCTTTAAATTCATCTAAGTTAGGTATACTTTTAGCTAGAACTTCTATTGATTCAGATATTTGCTTACTGTATTTAGAATTTATATCTTTTATTGTTTCGGTCATTTTATTGCTAAATTTAGAATTTATATCTTCTATTTTTTTATACATACTATTAAAGTTCAATTTATCTAGTATGATGTGTTCACTAAAATTTTTCTTCATTTTAAAATTCCTTCCTTATTTACATAATGACCGTTATCATCATTTATATCAAAAATCGTTTTTAATTCCTTATGAGCAAAAACTAATAAATCACTATTTGAAATACCAATAAAATTACAAGTAATAAAAACATTATTATATTTATTCGTTTAAGTATAAACATACTGTATATATAACAACCTAACAAACCTATAGTTATAATAAACAATAAAACTTGTAAGACTAAACTAAAATCTATATCCATTTGTAATCACCCTTTATATTTATCATTCACATTAATTTCTTTTTAACTTCATCATTGCAGATACAATAATACTATTTGTACTAATGTTATTCTGGTTTATAAAATATTTAAAATCATTTTTTTCTTTAAAGAAATATTGTAATTCTTCTTTATCGAAATTTGTATTTGCTACTTGATTAAGTTCATTTAAATTATTCATATATTTAATATCATTGATTATTCTTTCTTTTACTGATTCAGCTAAATCATATTGTTTCTTTGTAGCAAATTTAAACGAGTTTTTGTTCATATCCAAACCTCCATTTTACACAAATGTAAAATACACATGTGTAAATTACATTTGTGTATCTTACACGTATCAAATAGCAATATCAAAATCAAATAATGATAATTGTTTTGTGTCGGTTTCTACCACAGACACAATTTCTATTTCAAAATTTCTATTTTGCTTCTTATTAATTATCCATAATTCTAATGTTTCATTTGTTTCATATGGAACATTGATAAATTCACAAAACCATTCAACGTAGTTTTCTATCATTTTAAACGCCTCCTATTGATTTATAGGCATTTATAAATTATTCTATGATTGTAAGTATTTTTATAAATGCTTTAGTCGTAGGGTCTGCCAAGAATACCTACGGCTTTTTATTTGTGTAATTTACATTTGTGTAAATTACACATTATTTTTTGTTTTTTACTCGTCTTAATTTTTGTTCATTTTCTTCTTTTTCTTGCTCTCTTATTTCTTGTTTTTCACTATCAGAATAATCTTCAATGAATTTCTCTAAAGCTGCTTCCAAAACGTCATTTAAATTATCATATAGACCAATTTTTTTTAGTGCTACAGCCTTACTATGAATAGTACCTTTCACTCTTAAACTATGCGTAGGTAAAACACTATATCTTTCAGAAGTATCTAACATTGTATTTTCGTAATTGTTAGTTCTATTTCTTTTTTTATTTAACAAGCTATCTTCTTTATTTTCCATTACGATCCCTCATTTTCTCTAATAATTCATCTGCAATATTCTCATACATTGTAAGTACATTTCTATCATGCATATCTTCATTTTGAATACCTATTGCATCCCAAAATTTAACTCTTTCTCTTTGCATCACTTTATTTTCAAATACATAGTTTCCATACACATGTTTAAGTAGTTTTATAATAAAGCTATCTATCTTACCTTGATTTTTAAACATAACTGGTAAAATTCCAACTATATCAAAATCATTATCATGTAAATCTCGAAAATCAGATAAATGACTTATAAGTTTTTCTACTGCATTAAAACTTCTTACATGAGTTTGTACAACAATCAAACTATAATCACATGAATAAATTCCACTATTAGCAAAATCAGATAATGTAGGTGGTGTATCTATTAATATAAAATCATAATCTTCTTTTACTTCTTCTAAGAAGCTATCAAAGTATTTTGCACCATCAATTCTATTGAGTTTTAAATCTTCTAATAAATATGGATAACCAATCATATTAAAATCTGATGGTACTATTGATAAATTATTACTCAATTCTATTATTGATTCATTTAAATGTTTTTGTTCTTTCAACGTATGGTACAAATCGTTTTCATTTATATCTGTTGATTTTCTTAAAAGTAAATCTAGTATTTCATCTTCTTTTTCATCTAAAATACTTTCAATATTATTAGAATTCATTATCTCATTTAATAAACTATTATTGTTTTCTTTAAATGTTTTTAATAATAGATCAGTAACATCTGCTTGAGGGTCTAAATCAACAACTAATACTTTTTTCTTTTTAATTTCAGATAATACATAAGCAATTCCAGCAGTTGATGATGTTTTTGATACTCCACCTTTAAAGTTATTTATTGATATTACTTCTGTCATAATACTATCCCTCCTTTTGAATATAGTTATATCATATCACACATGTGTAAATTACACAAATGTAAATTACACATGTGTGAATTACATTTGTGTAATTTACATTTATAGTATATACTATAAGCAATAAATATTCACTAGCAGGGGAGGAGTTTATATGAATATAGAACCTATTGAAATGATTTCTATTACAATCATATTTGTATTACTCATAAGTCTTGCTACATTCATTATTGATAAAATGAATTGGTGGGGTGGTGTCAAAAAAACACTATTTATTATGTGGAATATCGTTTCAGCAATCTTTATTCTATTAGGAACATTAGTATCTTTGATTTTCATAGTATTTACAGCAATGCTTTTTGCAAGCGGGAAAGACTAAATTGGAATTAAGTCTATAAAGAGGGAAAAAAGCAAGTAGATTTAAAAATAAATTTTACAAATAACAACAACATGTTATTATTAATTTATAAGAAATGAAAAAAGAGCAACTACTGGAAATAGTTGCCCTTAGGTAATAAAACGTTTAGCCGACGTTTATTTAATATCAAATTTATACTTGTATTATATAATGAATAACTTCTTAGTGCAAGCACCTAAATCATTAAATAAATGTAAAGCTAAATAAAAGCGTTTTATTACCTCTTACCAAACTAAAATTCGGAAAGAGGTTTTTTATTATGACAATGGAACTTTACAACGTAAATGAGGAATATAGAGAAAAGTTTTATCAAATACCGAAAGTATTTTTTACTAATCCAAAATATATTAAAATATCCAATGATGCGAAAATGGCATGGGGTATTCTTAGAGATCGTTTAGATTTATCAATTAAAAATGGCTGGATTGATTCTAAAACAGGTAATATATTCTTTTATTACAAAAATGAGAACCTGCAAACTATATTAAATTGTAAAAAAGATAAGGTCATTAAAATTAAGAAAGAACTTATTGAAGCCGAATTATTACTACAAGAAAGACAGGGTTTAAATAAAACAAATAAACTTTATTTAGTGAAACCAGAAGTTACAGAAGATGATATTTATAAAATTCAAAAGCAAGAAAACACAGTTGAGAGCAGTAGTGGCAAGGAAGTCGGAAAAACCGAGTTCCAGAAGTCGGAAAAACCGAGTTCCAGAAGTCGGAAAAACCGAGTTCAAGAAGTCGGAAAAACCGAATCTAATGATACTGAATTTAACAATACTGAATTTAGCAATACTGAACTAAATGATATGAATGACTTGAATGATATAGAGTACAAAAATAATATTAGTATTCATTCAAATCATTCAAATCAATTTACACATAATTTTGATGATAAAGATTATAAAGAAATACTACTGCAAGAATTTCCAGAGCAACTAACTAATTATTTATTAAAATATGATTATAGAGATTTAGAAATCATAAAGGCCGTTATTCTTAAAGCAAAAAAATCTTTTAATTCAAATCATGATGATAATTTTTATATGCTAGAACATATTGAAGATGAAATATTAATTTCTTTAAAAAGACTTAAAAAAGCTATCCATGATAGGGGAGTTAAAGGCCAAAAAGAAACAATCAAGTCAATGCAAGGATATTTAATGCAAACGATTTTAACTGAACTTGAAGAATTACATTCAGCAGATATGAGAAGAAAGAATATGTCGGACAATAATATTTTTAATATGTAAGTTATAAGTATTAGTTACTACCTATCAACCAATTTAAAAGCAATGAATTTAAATTATATATATATTACTTCTAAAAAACATATGGTAAAATTGCCCGATTAATAGTAATATATAAACTGTAAAAATTTTATATAGACACTTGAAGCACATTTTCAATACACCTAAGCAATAAAACGATACATTACAGTAATTTAATTATTATTGTAATATATCGTTCGCTTAGGTTTACATAGTTAAATTTTAAAGAGATTCATTAAAATAATGCGATAAAAATAAATTCAAAACTTGTGATTTTTTTAGATCATGTTTACTTGCAATCTTTTCTATTTTTTTCTTGTTAGATTCTTCAATCATGTAAGATGCTTGTACAT
>NZ_JBXVVK010000028.1:0-5649 GCF_057219715.1 Staphylococcus sp. 510
CTAAGGTTGAAATTCAGAACTTCGAAACATTCGAACAACATTTCCCAATTAATGATGAAATCTTTAATAAGACGGATATTGATTATAAAGATATTGCAGAGGAAATTAGAGAAGCAGAATAGTATCTTAAAAATTAAAAGAGGAGTATAAATTGTTATGTTAGTGCATTCATTTGATCCATTTCATAATTTGTTGTTATCTTCAATTGTTGCTGCTATACCAATCATTCTTTTCTTACTGTGTTTAACAGTATTTAAAATGAAAGGTGTTTATGCTGCATTAACAACTTTGATTATAACAATATTAGTAGCATTATTAGTTTTTAAATTACCTTTGAACATTGCTGGAGGAGCCACATTTGAAGGTTTCTATCAAGGTATTATTCCCATTGGTTTTATAGTTATTATGGCCGTATGGTTGTATAAAATTTCTACCAAAAGTGGTCAATTTGATATTGTTAAAGACAGTATAGCTAGTATTTCACAAGATCAACGTATTCAATTATTACTAATCGGTTTTGTATTTAATGCATTTTTAGAAGGCGCAGCCGGATTTGGTGTACCAATTGCTATATGCGCTGTATTACTTACGCAGCTGGGATTCAAACCCTTAGAGGCAGCTATGTATTGTTTAGTAGGCAATGCTGCTGCTGGGGCTTATGGTGCAGTAGGAATTCCAGTAGCTATTATTGATACGTTAAATTTATCAGGTGATGTTTCTGCTACCGAGGTAGCACTAATTGGTAATTTAACTTTAGGGTTTATTAGCTTTTTTGTGCCTTTCTTATTAATATTTATGATTGATGGATTCAGAGGTATTAAAGAGATATTACCATCTATTTTAGTTGTTTCTGTAACTTATACGTTTTTACAAGTGATTATAACATCATTTGCAGGTCCTGAACTTGCAGATATTATACCTGGATTGGTAGCTATGGTTGCACTAGCATTATTCTCTAGTAAGTTTCAACCTAAAAACATATTTAGATTACAACAAAATGAAGAGCCTAAACGTGTAGCTAAACATTCATTCAAAAAAATTGTTTATGCATGGAGTCCTTTCATCATTTTAACTGTTATTGTACTTATATGGAGTTCATCATTCTTTAAAGGATTATTTGAAAAGAAAGGACTATTACACTCTCTTGTAATTAATTTTAATGTACCTGGTACGATGAATGATGTAACGCACGCACCAAATGTACTCACTTTTAATTTTATTGCACAAACCGGTACAGCTATATTAATTACAGCCATTTTGACTATTATTATTGCAAATAACATGAATTTTAAAATTGCTGGGAAACTATTAGGATTAACAGTGAAAGAACTATGGATTTCTGTATTAACAATATGTTTTATCCTAGCTGTATCTAAAGTAACGACTTATGGCGGATTAAGTAGTGCTATGGGCCAAGGTATTGCTAAAGCTGGATCTATATTTCCATTATTATCACCAGTTTTAGGTTGGATAGGTGTATTTATGACTGGATCAGTTGTAAATAACAATGCATTGTTTGCTCCAATACAATCCTCTGTTGCTGGACAAATTGGTGCTAAAGGGTCCTTACTTGTGGCAGCTAACGTAGCTGGTGGCGTTACGGCTAAAATTGTATCACCTCAATCTATAGCTATTGCTACTGCTGCAGTTAATGAAGTAGGAAATGAATCACAATTAATGAAAATGACAATGCGCTTTAGTATAGGATTATTAGTATTTGTATGCATCTGGACCTTTCTACTTAGCTTATTAATAAGCTAAGTAGAAATAACAATAATATTACAGAATATGTATCTATTCCATAAAAGAATAGTTCTTATTAAAAATAAGTATTTTAATTTCTGTATGTTTTGTATTACACTAATATTTGTACTTAAAAGAAGGGAGTCAATTATGAATACAAAAGAGTCAAAAACAGTTGTTGTTATTGGCGCTGGTGTTTTAAGCACAACTTTTAGTTCTATGCTTAAAGAGTTAGAACCAAGTTGGAATATAAAACTATATGAACGTTTAGATCGTCCTGGTATCGAAAGTTCAAATGAGCGTCATAATGCTGGAACTGGTCATGCTGCTTTATGTGAATTGAACTATACAGTGAAACAACCTGATGGATCAATTGATATAGAAAAAGCAAAAGAAATTAATGAACAGTTTGAGATTTCAAAACAATTTTGGGGTCATTTAGTTAAAAATAATAGTATTTCTAACCCTAAAGAATTTATTCAACCATTACCTCACATTAGTTTTGTTAGAGGTAAAAATAACGTTCAATTCTTAAAGGATCGTTATCATGCTATGAAGGATTTTCCAATGTTCGACAATATTGAATATACAGAAGATATTGAAGAGATGAGAAAATGGGTTCCATTAATGATGGAGGGTCATAGCTCAAGTGATATTATGGCTGCTAGTAAGATTAACGAAGGTACAGACGTTAACTTTGGAGAGCTTACTCGTAAAATGGCTAAAAACATTGAACAACATCCTAATGCCAATGTCCAATATAATCATGAAGTAATAGACTTTAACCATCGAAAAGATGGTAAATGGGAAGTTAAAGTGCGTCAACGTAACAGCGGTGATGTTCAAACTGAACTTGCTGATTATGTATTTATTGGTGCTGGTGGTGGCGCTATTCCACTATTACAAAAAACTGGAATTCCAGAAAGTAAACATTTGGGTGGATTCCCTATTACAGGACAATTTTTAATTTGTACTAACCCAGACATTATAGCCCAACACGATGCCAAAGTTTACGGTAAAGAACCACCTGGCACACCGCCTATGACAGTACCTCACTTGGATACTCGATATATTGATGGTGAACGTACATTATTATTCGGTCCATTCGCTAGTGTGGGTCCTAAGTTCTTAAAAAATGGTTCTAATCTTGATTTATTTAAATCAGTCAAACCATATAATATTACAACATTATTATCTGCTGCTGCTAAAAACCTACCTTTAATCAAATATTCATTTGATCAAATATTAATGACTAAAGAAGGTTGTATGAATCATTTACGTACATTTTATCCAGAAGCACGTGATGAAGATTGGCAGTTATACACTGCAGGCAAACGTGTACAAGTGATTAAAGATACTCCCGAATATGGTAAAGGATTTATTCAGTTTGGTACAGAAGTTGTTAATTCTGAAGATCATTCGGTAATAGCTTTATTAGGAGAGTCTCCAGGAGCATCAACTTCAGTATCTGTAGCTTTAGAAGTACTTGAGAAAAACTTCCCTGAATATGAATCTGAATGGACGCCTAAAATACAAAAAATGATTCCATCTTATGGTAAATCACTCATTAATGATACTGCGTTAATGAAAAAAATCCGTCAACAGACATCAAAAGATTTAGAATTAAATTACTATCAAAACAATAAGTAGACTACAATACAATGCTAAAAAGGAATGTTAAGCGTGAAAAAATTATTAATAGTAACACTTATTAGTACTATTGGTTTTTGTGCACTCAAACGTTACCAAAAACATGTAAACCAAGCACCAAACATAGAATATTAGAGTCAAAATATTTATTTCATAATATTTATAAAAATTATTACGTATATTAGTTTTATAAAGCCAAATTCAATTTTTAGTGATATTAAAAAGAGATCTCATATATGAGATCTCTTTTTTCATTGATAGAGGTTTATAATTCTGTAAGTATAGTACTATAAGAAATCAAGCTGTTTTAAAACACTACGTAAGATGACTTATCGGAAGTTATCTGTAACTCACCCATTACAGATGATATAATATAAAGGTCGCCTATCTCTCAGGCGTCAATTCAGACGCAGAGAGGGGGTGCTAATCTATGCTAGAAATCCTTGTTCACATCACGACCACAGTCATCAGTGGTTGTATTATTGCGTTATTTACGCATTGGTTACGTAATCGCAATAATAAATAGGCGACTATAGCCACACCTAAAAAATCCCCTCACTATTGCCGTAGTGAGGGGATTGGTGCATCTATGCTAGTTTCCTTGTTAATTAAATTATAACATTGATTAATGGAGAAATGCAAAATCTCTGAAGTGTTTTTATTTTTTCTTTCAGCTAATTTTTATTGTTTATTTAATTACTTATAAAATTTTTCTTTAATATAATTATAGTTACCCTCAAATTTCTCTAATGTTTTATTTTTTAACAAGTAAGTTGTATTAAATAGCTTGTTAAGAAAATATCTATCATGTGAAACTGTAATTATAGATCCTTCAAAATCTAATAAAGCATCTTCTATAGTTTCCTTGGCATCTATATCTAAATGGTTTGTAGGCTCGTCTGTCACTTTATTCGATATATGAGAATGATTTTACCTAATAAATGAGAAAAGCAACTCACTATATTAAAATGCGTTGCTTTTTCTATTATCGAATACCTATAACTAAACTATCTCTAGCTGTTTCTACAACTTCTTTACTTATTTTATCTAAACCATTTATATCCATAATTTAATTTCTTTTTGGAGGCCACACAAAATATGAAATACAAATAATTAAGTCTATAATAATAACAATTGTCCAAATATGAATAACACCATCCATAGCTTCTGTACGACTTTTATCATTAATTAAATAAACAATTAAATGTAAAATCCCAGTACCTATAATGTAAGACAGTAAATGTTTCAACCAACTTTTAGCATAGTTTTTAGAGTAAGCTAAACCGTCAAGTTTATAAGGTTTGGAACCTTGCTTCATCACATAATATCTAAATCTATCATCTGCCCAATTTATCATGCTTTTGCCAAAGACAAGAGAAATTGAAATATAAACTGCTGCTATAGCATGTGGCATTTCAGCTGTTGCACCATTCATAAGGTCTACAACCGTTGTTATAAGGAGTATTAAATCTATAATAGGCGTAAGTGCAAGGAAGAATAAACCTAATGTTTGTTGATTTAATATATATCTTGTTACTAAACCAAGTAATATTACAAACCAAAAGGCTATTTCACAAAAAATTATAAGCCATATTATAAAATTCACGAGCCGTCCTCCTTTATTTCGTTAATCTAACTATTTCTTCATCAACAATGATTTGAATATCATCGTTTGAAACACCGTTTGGATTAAGCAATTTATGTAAAGCTAAACCGTCAATTAATGCATGTAATTTCATCGAATTAAGATGAATATTCACATTGTTCTTCAGCAAATGATCGTTTTTTAATAATGTCAAAATACTATTACATAATTGATCTAACCCATCATCAAGTGTACTTTGACCATACTCATGTATGTCATTGCGAAACGCCATCCAAACTTCCATATCAGCTAGTCTCTCTTTATCCAATGGTAGTACTGTTAATAAACTCGCTTTTGCTTTATCTATTGTAGTAAGGTTTTCAGATTTAAATATTGCTTCAATTCTCCTCCTTACTTTTAATTCTACTGTAGACATTACAGCATTTAATAACTCTGAATGATTCGGAAAATAATATCTAATCTGTCCAGGTGTCATATCAGCTAATTTCGCAATTTGTCTTACAGTAGATCCCTTAACTCCTTTTTCTACAATGGAGTCGAAAGCGTATTGAATGATTTGTTTTTTCTTTTCTTTATGATTAATTATTTTTGGCATAGTTATATGTTAACACATTTTAATACAGTTGTGTTAAAAAAAGTGTACAGAAAAC
>NZ_JBXVVK010000029.1:0-5439 GCF_057219715.1 Staphylococcus sp. 510
AGCCACACTTAATAGCTTAGATAACATTTGTAATATATGATTCATGATAATACGCCTCCAAACGCATCTAACGATGCTACATCTTGTACATAATAGTTACCGTTATATTGACCTAATAGAATTAAATGTTTCTGATCAATATAAGGCTCATAGTTTTCATGACTTGCGCTATAGTTACTATGACGTTCGAGCCAGTCATTAATTGATAATTGTTGATGTGTCACATTGACCACAACACTACGGTTCACATAGAATATTTGTTGATCTATCTCTATTTCATACGTAAATTGATGTTTTATGTCGCCTGAGTAATCTGTCTCAGTCACAGAATGTAATGTAGCAACGTATATAGATCCTTCTTTTAACGATGTACTTTGGGGAATTTGAAGACTTTTTCCTCTATCATTATTCATTGTCTATACCTCCTAAAGCTTCCACTGTCACATGTGCAAATTCACCATTAAACAGTCGATTAGCTGTATCTTTCATGAGCTGTGCTACACTTTGTGCAATCTCCTTATCATTACATTCAATCATAATCGCATCGTGTATCGGCACTATAATCTTGAACGTTTTTTGATCGCACTGTGCTTTGTACACTTCCAACAAAATGTGCTTGAAAATATAGCTCGCTACCGTTTGTACGTAAATTGCCATAATACTACTACCTTGAAATGCGCTCATATCATGTTCAATGCCGTAAGGCGTAGGCATTGTTTTATATTTTTCGACTTGCTCTTTAAATTCAATGATCTTCTTGAATTTGCTCATTACTTGTAGCCAGTTAATTTCACTAACCTCTTGATTGATTTTGAATTTAGAGCTACTATAACGACCGCCAAAAAGAAATGACCCTATAAATGCACGTTTCACACTCACGCGCTTCTCTTTTGACAAAGATAAGTCTCTCAGTAATGCATCGTATAACCCTTCTTCAAGATTCAAGTAGTCAATCAGTTGTTCGTCTTGTGTCATATACGCAGCAACTGATGGTTCGAATGATTTAAAATCTATTGTATAAACCTTTTTAAATTGCGAAGGTAAAATCGTTTGTTGGACTAATTTAGGTAAGCCTTGAACATTAAATCTTTTCGTTGTTATCCGATGTGTTCGTGTGCCAATCAACGATAATTGTGTATATAATCGATTCGTACCATTTAATGACTGATCTAATCTATCAAATAGGTGTTCGATTTTATCAGAATGTTCATCGTTCTTAGCCTTTTCAAGCATTGTCGCTTTGATATCAGGTAATTTATCGGTATCAAGGTTAATAGATTCTGATTCAATCTCTTTCTTTAATGGTTCTAAATTATGGTGTACTTCCACATATTGGTCTAGCTTAGCTTTTTCATTAGACAAAAGCTCATTATATTGTTGATCTAGCTGTTGGCTAATTTGTCTTTGTAGCTGCTGAACTTTATCTTGATTTGAAAATTTGTTCATTAAAAAGTGTTCTGTTTTATTGCTTTGAGGTAATTTTGTAATTAAATCACGTGTATTTGTTTGATACATAGTGTTTTGCTCCTTCTATAAGTTATTACACAACAATCTCCCGGGCTAATTATCGTGTGAACATCACAACGTTGTATCTATAATATATATGACTCTAATTAATTACATAATTGCTTCCATCACATTCATTTTCATAATGGAAGCCTAAAATTACAACAAAAGAGCCAACTCATTTTTGAGTTGGCTCATTATAATTATTGCTTTTTGTATTTGGACTAATATCATACAAATTATTCCTAATTTTAACTGACAATAAATTATCGATATAATCACTTATTTTATTCTTTAATTTGTAGTCAATATCGCTTTTATCGTCAAAAGCATGATATGCTTCTTCTTTATTTTTTCTTCTCTCATCTTTATCATCAACAGCATCATCAGGATAATGTTGCTCTCTTCCGCTAGACTTACTTATTTCAAGAGAAAATGGCGTTAATTTACTTTTTATTCTACTAAGTTCCTTTAAAAACGATCTATAGTATCTTGCATTTTCATCATTCGAATTTATACCATTATTTAGTAAGTAAATACCTAATCTGTCTATTGAATTTTCAACATCATTGAAAAGTTGTTTGAATAAATCTGAATCATCTTTTTCATACTTAAATTTTCTTGTTGCTACTAATTTTTCAATGGTACTACTTCTATCGTATCTTTCTTTTTCAAACATTGTTTGCATATTGTAGTTAATACTTTCCTGATCTATTTCTTGATTCAAACAATTTATTAATAATTGATCCAAAAATGGTGTCTTTATTTTATATTTATCTATAAAAAACAAGATATAATTTTTACTTTCATTATCTTTTGCTTTTACTATGTTATTACTAAACTCAAAGCAATGATATAAATAAACAAAGTTTAGTTTCTGATTTTGATTTGTATTCTTGGACTGTATCTTATTATATTCATGTTGGATATCGTTAATAACTTTACCATTGAATTCAGTAATTTTCTCGCTAATTTGCTCCCAATTCTTCACCCCACCGTCTGTCAAAAAATAATCTTTAAAATAATTGAAATGAACCTTATCTTCTTTAGCCTCATTGATTGTTTCTTCAATTGCGTTAGACATCATTCTCAATAATTTGTTGCCCTCATAATAATTACTCTCTAAAACTTTATGCATAAATCTTTCAAGTTGCAATTTTAATTTTTTATTTTCAGAGTACCATCTACATTGGGATTGATATGTAAAATCAGTCAATAATTTTTCCTGTAAGGGAGAATTATCCATATTCATAATTTCTTTCATTATATCTTCAAAATACTCATAAAAATTATGGGAATCATCTCTTAATATTGCTTTTTCAATAGTTGGAATATGTTTATAATTATTATCTGACTTTGGTAATGGATGCTTATCAAGTATTTTCGATAATATATATATAATTTGATATTGAAGTCTATTAAATTCATAGTTAGATCTTTGAGAAATGTATCTTTCACCAAATTGACCTCTTTCATATTCAGGATTATTAGAATTATAAAATGGCTGATATTTTGCAACATCTACACCATACATTTTGTTCAATAATTTTAATTTGTTCGTGAAAGTTGTACCCTTGATCCCTTGTTTCTCTTGTAAATGTCTTTTTTTATAAATTATTTTAGGATTTTCTTTTACAAGATAGAAATAACTAGATGCTTGATACTTATATTCAGATTTTTCTTTATTGTAGAGATAAATATCAATATGAACCTTAAACACCTCTTGAAAAGCTTGCTTTTTATTTTTAGAATCATTCATGAGTTGTTTTAAAGCATTATACAGTTGATTTTTATCCTCTTCTAATGTTCGATTTGAAAATTTGCATAAATACCATTCTTTAGTCACATCAATGTCATTTGTTCGCTTATTTAAGTAACAATGTTCTTGAATGCCTCGTTGAATACTACTTAATGATTCACTTTCAAACTGTATTTTTATGCCTTGACTATCCAATATTACTTTACCAAAATTAATCATAAACTGCTCATATGTACTAATAAAAACTTGTACCTCTCCTGCATATTCTGGTTGTAACAACGGTGATAGTGGAATTTTATCTTCCATAGGCAAAATTTCAAACTTTTTGGTACACTCTTTTATATTATTTATAATTTGATCATCGATATGAACCGTATACTGCATATATGTAGTATTTTCAGTAGATTTTAGAGCTGTAATATTTTTATTCACTTAATTCACCTTCATTGACCCATCTTTATTTAATTATAACTATTTATGTATGCTGTAGCACTACCACTACCCAATTTTAAATTTGGTAATGCTTTTTTGTATAAATTTAAATTGTTTAATGTTGTCATCTTTTTGTTATTACAATTATGATTAAATTACTATTAATACATGTTTATTATTTTAGTTAATTCAACTTTAACAGCATTTTTCAAACTATTAGGGGTCTCTACTTTTACATTGACACCACCTGTGACAATTAACTTAGCTATAAAATCTATATCTTTCGCGTTCACTTTTGATTTAAATAAATATGTCTCTTCGTCAATATTTTCAATCATATAGTCACTCCACAGGTAGCCTTTCAAGATATTCAATCCCATAACATTGCTTCTAATAAGAATATCAATAGCTGTTTCATTTTTAACCATGAACTGTTGAAAATTCTGCATAGTTATATCATTACACTCTTGAGTCTCTCCCATTTCATATAGTTCTTTTATTTTCGAAATATTTAATAGATTCACTAACTTTGATTCTATATTAGCTACAACAAAATACCATTGATGATTTTTATACATAATGCCAATACCTTTATATTGTTCTTTAATATAGTTTTGTGAATAACAGGTTTCAAAAGACTTATTCTCAATTATCAATCTAATGATTTCATTAAATAACTTATAACTTTTGAACTGATACTTATCTTCATTAAAATATTGAAATAGATCATTATATTGGTTTATTAACTCTTTTTTATTCGAGTTATTATATAATTTTTTTAATATTTCTTGATATTCTGTTTGAAAAGGTAGATTACTCACATTTGAAATACTCGAAAGTGTAAATACTAAAGCTTTCAACTCTTCATCTGAGATTGCTATTTTCGTTTGGTCTCGATTACCTATGATCGTATAACCACCATTTTTCCCTGGATTACTATATAAAGGTACTCCTAATGCTTCAATTTCTTTTATATCCCTTAAAGCGGTACTACGAGAAATATTAAATTCTGACATTAAATCATTTAATTTGAAGTTCCTATTTTCATTACAATATTCAATCATATTATATAATCTAACAGATTTTTTCATTATTATTCTCCTTTTAGTGTCAATAGATGACACTAATTAAGTATATACTCTATTTATAACAAATCTAAGGAGGAAAAAACATGAAATTTCAAGTAAGTCCATATTTTTTAATCACTCAAAATGCAGAGGGTTTAAAAAAGTTGTATGAAGAGCTGTTTGGCGCTAAAACACTGTATATTCAACGTATTAAAGATAGACCTATAGATAAGAAACTTAATATTGACGAAAATGATTTAAATAAAATTGATCAATGTGTACTTCAATTTGGAGATATAAAAATTATGATCGCAGATGACACTGAAGGTTTGCCCATAACACAAGGTAATAATATATCTCTTTGTCTCACTTTTGACCAAGTAGAAGAAACTAAACATGTATATGACCAGTTAATAGAAAAAGGCAGTGAGGTATTGAAAACATTTAGTCCAGAATTCTATACTGAAGGTTATGGTTATGTAAGAGATCCTTATGGTATCTCTTTGCATTTATTTACAAAGAGAAAAAATTAGGTTCTGCTGCAAAGTTGAAAAATAAATGTCTAATCTCAATTTTAAAATAATACTTTGTGTTAACTTGTTAGCATGATGCTAATTTCATGGCATGGCGAAAATCCGCAGATCTGAAGAGACCTGCGGTTCTTTTTATATAGAC
>NZ_JBXVVK010000030.1:0-5266 GCF_057219715.1 Staphylococcus sp. 510
TTTTTAGGGCTGGCCAGTAAGAGAGGCTTATAGCCGAAGAACAAACCACCCGTTCACACGGGTGGTTTTGATTAGTCAGGCTGGGACATAAATTTATATTTCAAGTTACATTCATATTTAGGCAGTAGTTGACTGAAATGAAGATACGCTTGTACCAAGCTTTTTCATTTCTAGTCAACCTTGCCGGGGTGGGACAACGAAATAAATTTTAAGAAAATATTATTTCTGTCCCACTCCCACTTATGCCTTAGGAAAACTAAGGCGAACCGAAAAGGGAAACGAAGTTTGTTATAGTAGTATTTTAAAGATTTTAAAATAAAAAGTGCTATCGGGGTACACATCTAATCAGATGGCTCCAATGGCACTTTATAATTATTTAATACGAATTCTTCTATTTCTAAAGAATAAACTAATGATTAACAATCCAATACTGCATGCTAATAAAATTAACGCATTATGGATGGCATCAGCTTCAGTCACAACTTGATCCGGTGATACTGATAAATAATATTGTTTAAATGAATCTGCTATTTTTTCAGCTAAGGTATGAATAATATAACTAAAATACATTGTAATAACTAACATAATAGCCAAGAATAACATGTTAATAACTTTTAAAGCACTTCGATTAAAGATAATCGTTAATATAGATAAAATCATACTAATAATACATAAAGCGAAAAAGGCGTAAAAGACCAATAATAAGCGGTCAATGGATTGTTGTAGTTGGTCTATATTACCTAAATTGATATTAATATTACCAACTTGAGTTACAGTATCTTGGAAATTTTTAAGTTGATGGAAATCGATGGTTTGTTTAGCAAATACAATGTTAAAGATTGGTTGATTGTACATGCTATAACCTGTAATTGCTGTTAGTACAAGTACGATAAATTGAATGATCATACTTACCCAAGAGCGTTTTTTCTTACCATATTGTTTACCGCGATGCATTGGTTCATTTTGAAATGCATCATCAAAGTTTTCTAATCTTCTTTGTTGATTAGTCATAATGCTGCCTCCTTGAAAATAGTCATATCTTTATTTATCATTTCCAGTCTTATTTTGTTATAATAATGAATAATCAAAGACAATAAAAATTAGACAATTTATAAAATGAAATTCATGACTAAATTAAAATATACTTTAAATTATATCCCTTTTTAAGTTACGAATGTAGGTTTTTAATCAAATTGTTTTTTAATATTAAAAATTGCAAAGAGGTAGGTTTAGTTATTTATGAAGAATCGATTCATGAACCGAGTGGTAAACAAGTATATTCTGCACAATCGTTCAATATTTTTCGACAATGATGAAGCAGTGGATAAGTTTTTTGAAAAAAGACAAATTGAAAATGAAAAAAAACATAAACAACCCTCTACACTAAATGTTAAAGCGAATTTAGATAAACTGATGTTAGGGGATATGCAGGTATTTAGATTTAACTTTAGACACGAGTCAAAAAGAAAAATATTGTATTTACATGGTGGTTATAATACGTTACAACCTTCACCATTTCATTGGAGATTTATTGATAAGTTAACATTATCTACCATACATGAAGTGGTGTTACCTATTTATCCTAAAGCACCAGACTATCATATTGAAGATTCAGAAAAAGCAGTGAGAGATGTCTATAATCAACTCGTGGATGAAGTAGGTGCTGAACATATTATTGTGATGGGTGATGGATCTGGTGGCGCACTGGCATTGAATTTAGTTCAAACGCTCATCGAAAATAATGAACCAGTACCACGCCAATTATATTTAATTTCACCATTATTAGATGCTACATTATCAAACAAAGACATCACAGATGAACTTTTAGGGAAAGATATATTAATTAGTCGTTTCGGTGTCAATGAGATTATGAAACGTTGGGCAGAAGGTGTGCCTCTCACAGATAAACGTGTATCTCCAATATATGGTCCAATAGAAGGCTTACCACCTGTTTATATGTTTGGTGGTGGAAGAGAAATGATTAATCCAGATATGCATTTATTTAAAGAAAAATTAGAAATGATGGGTCAAGAAATTACGTTCTATGAATATCCAAGAATGGTTCATGATTTCCCACTGTATCCAATACGAGAATCACATAAAGTGATTAAACAAATTACCAAAGCACTTAATAATAATTAATATAAGAAAAACGATGAGCAACAATCTGTGTTGTTCATCGTTTTTGTTTATTCCATAATAGAATTGATATGTTTGATAATGAAATTTTGTCCCTTTGAAAAGTAAAGATCAGCTATTGTTTCCTCAAAGTGACTCGGAATATCAGTCAAATTACTAAATGAAAAGACTTTTTCAATATTATCATTTCTTATACGACTTGCTAATTGATTATAGTGTTCAAGGAATTGTTCATCTTCGTCATATGTTTCAAGTAATTGATTCATTTCATCTATGGCTTGTTTTTGTCCTTGTATAAAACTCATACGTGTCGCACGTTTGAATAACTTGGAAGCAGGACCATTGATAGTCAACGCTTTTTGTTCGTTTAAGTCACTTAGTCCTACTTTGACATCATCATACAAATCTAGTAATTCGTTTTGGATGGTATAGCGGATAGATTCACTCATGATTGATCCCCCTTATGAGGAATACCAATACGATGGCCTAATTGCTTAGGCCATTCAATTGTTTGTTGTTCTTGTTGAGCATAGCGCTCAATTTGTTGATAATAATCTTCTGGAAACGCGGCAGAACGGCGCTTGTTTTGGTCGATTCCCATCATCATGACTTCATTGGTTGCAGCAACTTCACCATCTTGACGAATCATTCTTAAAAAGAAATGAACGCGTTTATAATCGTAATCATAAATATATAATTCAACGTAATATTGTTCATTTAATGTTAGTTCTGATAAAAAGCTAGTATGTTCTTCAATTGTAAATGTTGTGTATTCATATTGTGCACGTTCATCTAAAGAAAGACCGTGACTATAATTAAAATCATCAATGACATCACTAAAAATGATATTATAGTATGCATCATGCATATGATTATTGTGATCGATAAAATCTTCTGTCACTGTTTTACTTACAGTAAATGTTTGAGACATGACTATTACTCCTTTATTGTTTGCTTGATACTTATTTTACTAAATTAAATTAAGACATACACGTAATTCAATTCATGATAAAATAAAAAAAAATTGCTTATCAGGGGGTAAAGAGATGACGATGACCATTCGATACCAAACAACTACCCAACCTTTAACTGAGGTGAGTCGCATAGAAGATGTTCCAAGTAAAGCGACAATTGTTTGGTATGATTTTGAAGATGCTACAGAGAAAGAAAATGAATTTTTAAGAAATCATTTTGACTTTAACTATTTAGAAATCGATGATGCGATTAATGGCATTCCTCGTGCGAAATACAAGGAATGTGAAGACTATCAATATATTGTTTTTCACAGTATATTAACACATGATTATGCTGCTATTGCTTTAAATGTTTTCTTGCAAGGTAATACATTGGTAACATATCATCATAAACGCTTTGAATCACTTAAAAAAGTAGTTCAAGATAATCAAAAACATCATGTTTCTGATTTGGACTGTGCGGATATAGTGATACATATATTAGATAGCATGGTAGATAAATATTTTAATTTTGTTTATGACATTGAAGATAAGGTATATACATTTGAGGACAGACATGTAGATGATCGCTATAGTAAAAGCGTAATGGATAATGTATTCCAACTACGTTCTGATTTGATTAAAATAAAGCGAGTGTTATTCCCAATGCAAGAATTGGTAGATACGATTAAAAGTGAAGGTAAGTTAATTATCGATACAAAGCATTCTATGTACATACAACATATTGATGACCATTTAATTAAACAACGTAATGTAATTCGTACATCTCAAGAAATGACAAATGAAATACGTGAAAATTACGAATCCTATACTTCATTTAGAATGAATAATATTATGCAAATCTTAACATTAGTATCTGTAATATTTTCACCTTTAACTTTTATTGCAGGTATCTACGGCATGAACTTTGCGTACATGCCAGAATTAAATTGGCATTATGGCTACTTTATTTGTCTATTTGTCATGCTAATCATATCAATTATTTTAATTATCTTCTTCAAAAGAAAAAATGGTTTTAAACCTTGTAATTATAAAATGAATCATTTGGAAAAGGCGGTATAGTAATGAGTGACTTTCAGAGAGAGCAAAGAAAAAATGAACATGTTGAAATAGCGATGGCTCAACATGATGCTACATTATCTGATTTTGATAAAGTGAGGTTTGTTCATCATTCGATTCCAAATATTGATGTAGATGATGTAGATTTAACAACTAAGACGTCCGAGTTTAATATGAAATACCCAGTTTATATTAATGCCATGACGGGTGGTAGTGAATGGACAAAACAAATTAATGAAAAATTAGCGATTGTTGCACGTGAAACGGGGCTTGCAATGGCGGTAGGCTCAACACATGCTGCATTACGAAACCCTAAAATGGCAGAATCATTTACGATTGTTCGAGAAACGAATCCAGACGGTGTTATCTTTAGTAATGTTGGTGCTGATGTACCTGTAGACAAAGCAGTTAAAGCTGTTGAATTATTAGATGCACAGGCACTACAGATTCATGTTAACTCACCACAAGAATTAGTGATGCCTGAAGGTAATCGTGAGTTTGCTAATTGGATGGAAAATATCGAAGCAATTGTTAAAGCAGTAAATGTACCAGTGATTGTGAAAGAAGTAGGATTTGGTATGAGTAAAGAGACATATAAATCACTGCTTAACGTTGGTGTTACATACGTCGATGTCAGTGGACGTGGTGGAACCAATTTCGTAGATATTGAAAACGAGAGACGTTCAAATAAAGATATGGACTATTTATCTAATTGGGGACAATCAACAGTTGAATCACTATTAGAAAGTTCTGATTTTCAAGATAAACTGAATGTCTTTGCGAGTGGAGGTTTACGTACCCCATTAGATGCTGTGAAATGTTTAGCGCTAGGTGCGAAAGCAGTAGGTATGTCGCGTCCGTTCTTAAATCAAGTTGAGCAGGCCGGTATAACACAAACGATTGAATACGTTGAATCATTTTTAGATCATATGAAGAAAATAATGACAATGCTAGATGCTAAAGATATCAATGAATTAACCCATAAAGATATGATATTTAATACTGAATTGTTATCTTGGATTGAGCAACGTGGTTTAGATATCCAAAGAGGTTAACTGAATCAAATTAAATAAGCCCGTACGTAAGACATGAGC
>NZ_JBXVVK010000031.1:0-4698 GCF_057219715.1 Staphylococcus sp. 510
TTCTTTGTCCTTTTCTTATTGCATTATTTTTGCTCTTTTTTCTTTTTTGTTGATACTATAAACATCATAATTGTTGGGAAGAAAATAAGAAATAATGCTATCCAATTCATAAATATCACCTACCTAATCATTAGAATAGTTCTTATAAAATTACTTTACCCTTTAATCTTAATATAAATAAAGATGCTCTATCTATAAGTTTTCTCTGTCTTTTTTGAAATTCATAATAGCTTTTCTTAATTCTGTGTCATTTTTGAAACTATCAAAATCAATAAAGGCATTTTCATTTACATGTTCAAGAAAAAGATCAAACAGATTAGCTTTCTCTTTGAATATATCTCTCTCGCTTTTTAAAGTGTTATTACTGCTTTTGAGTTGCTCTATGATTTCATGCAAATCACTTGTATTATCTTCGCTTTTAATAACTGTTGGTTTAATGCGATTACCTAAAGCAACAAGTTTTGTATAGCTGGTTGGGTTAAGATGACGAATTTCTGCTAATTTTTGAATTTTATTGTACTCATCTTGAGTTAAGTTAACGTTTATAGTTTTTGCTTTTTTATTAAATGAACTAGGCATAAAACAACCACCTTTATGTATTAGTAATTACTCAATAAATTTTAACATATAATTATGAGTAATTACTAATTAAAATAGCACTGGTTATTTATGAGTAAATACTCAATTATAATGCTCACTTTTTTGAGCATTTAGGTTTTAGTAATTACTAGTGAGTAATTACTATTTTTTTCGGCAGAAAAAAATCATAAGGGGTTTGGGGAATATCCCCAACAAGCCGGTATATTCAGAACGAAGTGGCTAGAATATACGACGCTTGCCAAACCACAAAATTACTTGATAAAATCTGGCTTACCTTGTAAGCTAGATTTATATTAAGTAATGACTTTCGAAGAAAGCGTGGTGGGATTTGATGAGCGAACAAAATAACTTTGTGGCTAGCGACGAAACTGTTGGGCGAAACCATAAACCCAACCGTAAGGAGCCGAAACAAATTAGTTTTCGTGTGAGCGAATCTGAATATTTAAAGTTAAAGCAGTCTGCTGAAACTTTAAATATGAGTGTGCCTAATTTCGTTAAGAAAAAGGCACAGGGTAGTCGATTAGTCGCACCTAAATTTGATAAAGCAACGCGACAATCGATAGCCAAAGATTTAAGTAAGTTAGGTGCAAATGCGAATCAGATTGCGAAATATTGTAATCAACATCAATATGACGCACCTAACTATCCAGCGTTAGAACGTAATATCAGTGAGTTACGTGAAAGGCTTGATGAGATATGGCAACAACTAAATTAGGCAATACCAAATCGGCAAGTCGAGCAATCAATTACGCAGAAAAGCGCGCAGAAGAAAAGAGTGGATTAAATTGTGATATCGACTATGCGAAATCATCGTTTAAGCAAACTAGGGCTTTATATGGCAAAGAAAACGGTATTCAAGCTCATACAGTTATACAGTCATTCAAGCCTGGCGAAGTAACACCAGAACAATGTAATCAACTTGGCTTAGAACTAGCCGAAAAGATTGCTCCTAATCATCAAGTTGCTATTTATACACACACTGATAAAGAACATGTACATAATCATATTGTGATTAATTCGATTGACCTTGAAACTGGTCGTAAATATCAAAGTAATAAAAAGCAACGTGATTTTGTTAAGCGATCAAATGACGAGATATGTCGTGAACATGGTTTGAGTGTGCCAGAAAGAAATACGGCGAAGTTGAGATATACACAAGCCGAAAAATCATTGATAGAAAAAGACCAATATTCTTGGAAAGATGATTTGAGAGAAAAGATTGAAAATGTGAAAGACCATACAAGCGATTTTAAGAGCTTCTCAGAGCATTTAGCAGAATCAGGTATAGAATTTAAGGTAAGGGGCAAAAATGTCTCATATAAGCCGGAAAACGTAAATAAATGGGTGCGTGGCAAAACCCTTGGACAAGATTATGATAAGGGGGCGTTAGAATATGAGTTTGAAAGACGAGAAAGAGAAGAAAAACGAGAATCAGAAAAAGACCCAGTCGCAGAGTACACAGACCAGTTCGAAGTCGATTGGGACGCAGTCGAACACAACGCAGAACAACTTAGAAAGACAAGAAATCGAAGAATTGAAAAAGCAAAACAAGCTCATCATCAAGTATCTAACAGAGATACAAGAGAACCAGAACGCACGAGAGAAAGAACAAAAGGACATCACATCGAAATTGACAGGGGCGACGAAGGATTTTCGAGATAATGGTGTTAAAGTGCATAATGAGTTTACTAATATTCTTAAAGAAAAATTGGATAAGGTAAATACAGATGAATTAGCCAATATCATAGGCAGAGATATTTATAAGGTACGTGATGAAAATGAACGAATGCTACAAGAAGTTCGATCATCGCATGAAGAGTATAAAAAAAGAATTAAGCTAATGTATTATAGCTTTGGAGCTATGCTATTAATTTTCATGCTATTTGCGTTGATAATGACAATAGGCAGAGATTTTTTAGTTTTTTTACACATAGATTATTTATTACAAGCAATAGCTCATCAGATTAAAACATCTGATAATATTTTCATAGTATTACTTTTATGTGTAGTATATGCTTTACCTTACATTTTAGGTCTTGGTGGATTTTTCATCATGTACGAATGGATAAGAGAACGATTTAGAGATTAAGCACGCTATTATGCCGAGAAAATCTATTTGTCGATGAGAGCCCTTAATTAGACTAAAAGCGCCAGCGGTCGGATAGCGTCAGCTATCAAATCGACCGATGGACAGCTTTAGGATTATTAAGGAGCGCAGGATCATCGACAAATAGAGGAATTGGAATAATGCAATAAAATATAAAGATAATATAAATTATATTATTAATAAGTCTAAACTACTTTTAGATAAATAAGGTATGTATAGGAGGTGTAATTTATGTTTAAAAAGTTTTTTACAATTAGTGTTATTTTATTTGCAATTGATATGTTTTCGGTTGTATTTAAAGATTTGTTTTTACTTGGAGAAAAGACAACGACAATGAATGGATTTTTATTGTTTTTAACAATACTTTTTACTATCTCTATGATTTTAACAACATGCTTTTATTTTATTAGCAAAGAAAATGATAATACTAAAGAGTATAAAGGATTATATTTTACTGTTTTAATTTCTCTTCCATTTGTATGGTTAATAGTTGGACGTATTATAACTTCGCCTCTTCCATATATATTAAAATAGATATATATAACCATTATTTTTTAATTGCAAATTTTATAGAAATATGTGAATATATAAGTGTAAATTATCACTATATTTAAAGGAGGTTGTTAACATGAATTTACCTAATCCTTGGTGGACAGGAATAAAACTAGGTAATAAGCTCCATTTAAAACATAGTTGCCCTAATAACAATGATGGGGTTATGTGTACTGCTAAATAAGCAGGAATAAAAAAAGATTCGATCACATTTATATTTTCTGTGATTGAATCTTTTTTTATTTGATACACAAAAATATTAGCCATAATAGACCAAGCTTTTTTATAGTGTTATATTAATAACAAAATAAAAAAGAAGTCGTCCACCCCAAACCGACCAAAGTTTACGTGAACGACTAGCCAAAATATAAAACAGTCGATGTTTTTATGTTTTTGTATATTTTGATATTAAACGATATTTGATTATACTTCAACATTTACATTTGACGTTTGGGTGGACGACTTCTTAAAACAAATTAAGGAGTCGATTTTTTATGACTGAAGAAAATCATTCAAATCACTTACAAAATAAGTATTCAGACAGTCTTTCTAAAACCGGCTACTCTAATAGCCGGTTAAGTGTACCGATTTGGGACACCCCCCAACCAAAATTAAGTTTTGACGCTATGACAATTGTTGGGAATCTCAATCGTGACAATGCTCAAAAACTATCAGAATTTATGAGTATTGAACCACAAATTCGACTTTGGGATATATTACAAACTAAATTTAAAGCTAAAGCTCTACAAGAAAAAGTTTATATTGAATATGACAAAGTAAAAGCAGATACATGGGATAGACGTAATATGCGTGTTGAATTTAACCCAAATAAACTTACACACGAAGAGATGCTTTGGTTAAAACAAAATATTATTGACTACATGGAAGATGACGGTTTTACAAGAATAGATTTAGCTTTTGATTTTGAAGATGATTTGAGCGATTACTACGCAATGACTGATAAATCAGTTAAGAAAACTATCTTTTATGGTCGTAATGGTAAGCCTGAAACAAAATATTTCGGTGTAAGAGATAGTGATAGATTTATTAGAATTTATAATAAAAAACAAGAGCGTAAAGACAATGCAGATGTTGAAGTTATGTCTGAACATTTGTGGCGTGTAGAAATTGAATTGAAACGAAATATGGTTGATTATTGGAATGATTGTTTTGATGATTTACATATTTTGAAACCAGATTATTCAACAATAGAAAAAGCTCCAGACCGTCATACAATTATGGCTTTGTTATTTGATGAAAACGAATGGGGAAAATTAGAGCGTAAAAAGAAATACAGAATGAAAAAATTGATGACTGAAATATCTCCAATTGATTTAACAGATTTAATGAAATCGACTTTAAAAGCGAACGAAAAACAATTGCAAAAGCAAATAGAGTTTTGGCAATAAGAAAAGGATAGGGGAACCTACGTAAAAGGT
>NZ_JBXVVK010000032.1:0-4555 GCF_057219715.1 Staphylococcus sp. 510
GATTTTGTTTATACTCTAATATTTCAGCACAATCTTTTACTCTTTCAGCCTTTTTAAATTCAAGAATATGCAGAAGTTCAAAGTAATCAACATTAGCGATTTTCTTTTCTCTCCATGGTCTCACTTTTCCACTTTTTGTCTTGTCCACTAAAACCCTTGATTTTTCATCTGAATAAATGCTACTATTAGGACACATAATATTAAAAGAAACCCCCATCTATTTAGTTATTTGTTTAGTCACTTATAACTTTAACAGATGGGGTTTTTCTGTGCAACCAATTTTAAGGGTTTTCAATACTTTAAAACACATACATACCAACACTTCAACGCACCTTTCAGCAACTAAAATAAAAATGACGTTATTTCTATATGTATCAAGATAAGAAAGAACAAGTTCAAAACCATCAAAAAAAGACACCTTTTCAGGTGCTTTTTTTATTTTATAAACTCATTCCCTGATCTCGACTTCGTTCTTTTTTTACCTCTCGGTTATGAGTTAGTTCAAATTCGTTCTTTTTAGGTTCTAAATCGTGTTTTTCTTGGAATTGTGCTGTTTTATCCTTTACCTTGTCTACAAACCCCTTAAAAACGTTTTTAAAGGCTTTTAAGCCGTCTGTACGTTCCTTAAGGAATTCCTTAGTGCTTTCATAGATTAAACTCACATCACGCTTTAAATCGCTTATTTTAGACTTTAAAGACTTGTTTTCTTCAAGCAACTCATTATAATCATTTACATTTTCATTAAATCGCTCTACAAGACCACTATATTTTTCTTTAACTTGCCCATGTTCTTTACTTAATTTTTTATATTCTCTCGCCATATCAGTACTCATGAGATTTCTAACATGCTGTTTTAACCTATCGTTATCTCTCGCAGCAGTCACTAAGTTTTTATAATCACGCTCCGATATAACAACATTTTTGGTTGGTTTCTTTTCTGTTTTCATTATTTCTTTTCCCAAACCAAACATGGACTTTTCACCCGTTGGCACTTCAACACTTTTCATGTGTCGTTTCGCTGGTACTTCTAAATCTGATTTAACTTTATCGCTATAAGCAGTCCATTCATCTTTTTTAACTGCTAAATTTTTTTCTAGAAAATCAATCTCTTTTTCCAAAGTTTGTTTTTTAAATTTAGCTGTCTCAATATGTTTACGGTCAGAGCCACGTTCACCACGCTTCAACTCAAAACCCTGTTTTTTCATATGCTCGGGGAATTTATCTTGTAGCCATAACAGTTCTTGACGATTAAACACATTTTTTCCTTGCAGTTTTCCATCACGCATAGGCACAACACCTAAATGCATGTGAGGGGTTTGCTCATCATTATGAACTGTTGCATAAGCAATATTTTGCTTGCCATATCGTTCGGAAAATAATTTATAACTTTCCTCAAAAAATCGTTTTTGTTCTCCTGGATCCAGTTGCTCAAAAAAATCTCGGTCAGATGTTACTAGCAACTCATTTACAAGAACAGCATCTTTCCTCGTTTTTCTTGTACCTGTTTTTTGTGATTCAATAATTTCTTTGACACGTTCGTTGTAATCAATATTTTTATCATTTTTCAAATCATAATTTTCACGTGTTCGCTCATGGTCAATATCATCATTCGTTCTACTTTTTCGCTCTCTTTGATTATGAAATTGCATGCCTTTTAGTCCAGCTGATTTCACTTTTTGCATTCTACAAACTGCATAACTCATATGTAAATCGCTCCTTTTTAGGTGGCACAAATGTGAGGCATTTTCGCTCTTTCCGGCAACCACTTCCAAGTAAAGTATAACACACTATACTTTATATTCATAAAGTGTGTGCTCTGCGAGGCTGTCGGCAGTGCCGACCAAAACCATAAAACCTTTAAGACCTTTCTTTTTTTTACGAGAAAAAAGAAACAAAAAAACCTGCCCTCTGCCACCTCAGCAAAGGGGGGTTTTGCTCTCGTGCTCGTTTAAAAATCAGCAAGGGACAGGTAGTATTTTTTGAGAAGATCACTCAAAAAATCTCCACCTTTAAACCCTTGCCAATTTTTATTTTGTCCGTTTTGTCTAGCTTACCGAAAGCCAGACTCAGCAAGAATAAAATTTTTATTGTCTTTCGGTTTTCTAGTGTAACGGACAAAACCACTCAAAATAAAAAAGATACAAGAGAGGTCTCTCGTATCTTTTATTCAGCAATCGCGCCCGATTGCTGAACAGATTAATAATAGATTTTAGCTTTTTATTTGTTGAAAAAAGCTAATCAAATTGTTGTCGGGATCAATTACTGCAAAGTCTCGTTCATCCCACCACTGATCTTTTAATGATGTATTGGGGTGCAAAATGCCCAAAGGCTTAATATGTTGATATAATTCATCAATTCCCTCTACTTCAATGCGGCAACTAGCAGTACCAGCAATAAACGACTCCGCACCTGTACAAACCGGTGAATCATTACTACGAGAGCGCCAGCCTTCATCACTTGCCTCCCATAGATGAATCCGAACCTCATTACACATTAGAACTGCGAATCCATCTTCATGGTGAACCAAAGTGAAACCTAGTTTATCGCAATAAAAACCTATACTCTTTTTAATATCCCCGACTGGCAATGCCGGGATAGACTGTAACATTCTCACGCATAAAATCCCCTTTCATTTTCTAATGTAAATCTATTACCTTATTATTAATTCAATTCGCTCATAATTAATCCTTTTTCTTATTACGCAAAATGGCCCGATTTAAGCACACCCTTTATTCCGTTAATGCGCCATGACAGCCATGATAATTACTAATACTAGGAGAAGTTAATAAATACGTAACCAACATGATTAACAATTATTAGAGGTCATCGTTCAAAATGGTATGCGTTTTGACACATCCACTATATATCCGTGTCGTTCTGTCCACTCCTGAATCCCATTCCAGAAATTCTCTAGCGATTCCAGAAGTTTCTCAGAGTCGGAAAGTTGACCAGACATTACGAACTGGCACAGATGGTCATAACCTGAAGGAAGATCTGATTGCTTAACTGCTTCAGTTAAGACCGAAGCGCTCGTCGTATAACAGATGCGATGATGCAGACCAATCAACATGGCACCTGCCATTGCTACCTGTACAGTCAAGGATGGTAGAAATGTTGTCGGTCCTTGCACACGAATATTACGCCATTTGCCTGCATATTCAAACAGCTCTTCTACGATAAGGGCACAAATCGCATCGTGGAACGTTTGGGCTTCTACCGATTTAGCAGTTTGATACACTTTCTCTAAGTATCCACCTGAATCATAAATCGGCAAAATAGAGAAAAATTGACCATGTGTAAGCGGCCAATCTGATTCCACCTGAGATGCATAATCTAGTAGAATCTCTTCGCTATCAAAATTCACTTCCACCTTCCACTCACCGGTTGTCCATTCATGGCTGAACTCTGCTTCCTCTGTTGACATGACACACATCATCTCAATATCCGAATAGGGCCCATCAGTCTGACGACCAAGAGAGCCATAAACACCAATAGCCTTAACATCATCCCCATATTTATCCAATATTCGTTCCTTAATTTCATGAACAATCTTCATTCTTTCTTCTCTAGTCATTATTATTGGTCCATTCACTATTCTCATTCCCTTTTCAGATAATTTTAGATTTGCTTTTCTAAATAAGAATATTTGGAGAGCACCGTTCTTATTCAGCTATTAATAACTCGTCTTCCTAAGCATCCTTCAATCCTTTTAATAACAATTATAGCATCTAATCTTCAACAAACTGGCCCGTTTGTTGAACTACTCTTTAATAAAATAATTTTTCCGTTCCCAATTCCACATTGCAATAATAGAAAATCCATCTTCATCGGCTTTTTCGTCATCATCTGTATGAATCAAATCGCCTTCTTCTGTGTCATCAAGGTTTAATTTTTTATGTATTTCTTTTAACAAACCACCATAGGAGATTAACCTTTTACGGTGTAAACCTTCCTCCAAATCAGACAAACGTTTCAAATTCTTTTCTTCATCATCGGTCATAAAATCCGTATCCTTTACAGGATATTTTGCAGTTTCGTCAATTGCCGATTGTATATCCGATTTATATTTATTTTTCGGTCGAATCATTTGAACTTTTACATTTGGATCATAGTCTAATTTCATTGCCTTTTTCCAAAATTGAATCCATTGTTTTTGATTCACGTAGTTTTCTGTATTCTTAAAATAAGTTGGTTCCACACATACCAATACATGCATGTGCTGATTATAAGAATTATCTTTATTATTTATTGTCACTTCCGTTGCACGCATAAAACCAACAAGATTTTTATTAATTTTTTTATATTGCATCATTCGGCGAAATCCTTGAGCCATATCTGACAAACTCTTATTTAATTCTTCGCCATCATAAACATTTTTAACTGTTAATGTGAGAAACAACCAACGAACTGTTGGCTTTTGTTTAATAACTTCAGCAACAACCTTTTGTGACTGAATGCCATGTTTCATTGCTCTCCTCCAGTTGCACATTGGACAAAGCCTGGATTTACAAAACCACACTCGATACAACTTTCTTTCGCCTGTTTCACGATTTTG
>NZ_JBXVVK010000033.1:0-4543 GCF_057219715.1 Staphylococcus sp. 510
TCCAACGGCTACAGTGATAACATCCTTGTTAAATTGTTTATATCTGAAATAGTTCATACAGAAGACTCCTTTTTGTTAAAATTATACTATAAATTCAACTTTGCAACAGAACCGTTCTTTTTGTATCGCTTGTTCGAAATCTTGTTTTAAATTATCGGTATCAATCCGTTGCACATAATGTCTCGCTGCACTCACAAACCGTTTTTCATTGGTTTGGGTTGCTTGATTAAAGTTCGAGGCCGTGGTCTCGATCGTCGTTAATAATTGTTCGTGACGCTTGTTTCGCTCGTTCTCTCTCTTCTCTATCTCTTCGAGCCTTTTCATGAGCAAGTCTTGCTGACTCTGCAGCTTGTCGGCGACGCTCAAGCTCATTTGTGTCTTGGGCGAATTTATCCCAATCTGATTGAGTGACGCCTGTATCTCGTTGAGCTGGTTCATCACGGTTTGAAGTTGGTCGTTTTGGCTGGATGTCTTTGTCATCTTCTCGTCCTTGCTGTTGTCGTTGTATTTGTCTTTCAAAGCCATCTTCTATACCCCCTTTGTTATAATCTTCGCCTAATCGACGACCACGGACTTTTTTATCTTCAGCTAGATGTCGATAGGTAATGCTCTTAGGTGTAACGCGTGCAATTTCAATGTCATATTGACTTAAATGGTCTTTGAATTCATCCATACTTGTAGCTGTTGATTGGTCGATTGCTTCACGTATTTCATCTTTCCATGAATATTGGGCGGTTGATTTTGTATTAGGGTCAGCAATCGCTTTTTCTGTTTGTGTATAACGTAAGCGTGCTGTATCTTTTTCTGGCACGCTTAAGCCATGTTCACGACATACGTCGTCATTAAAGTCTCTTAAATCACGTAAGGCTTGCTTGTTGTTATTGAACTTTTTACCTGTTTCAAGATTAACGGCATTAATCACAATATGATTATGTATGTGATCAGTATCACAATGTGTATAAACAGCCACTTGATGATTGGTTGCGAATTTTTTAGCTAATGCTAAGCCTAATTGATTACATTGTTCTGGGGTTACTTCGCCTGGTTTGAATGACTGAATAATGACATGGCCTTCATTACCCCCTGTTTTACCATAGAGTTCACGTGAGGCTTTAAAACTACTTTTGGCATAGTCTATGTCGCAGTTTAAGCCACTTTTTTCTTCAGCCCGTTTTTCAGCGTAATTGATGGCACGTGACGTTGATTTCGTTGCACTTATTTTAGTTGTTGCCATTGGTATCACGCTTTTTTTGTTTAGGAATAAAATGATCAATTAAAAGGCCACCGAAAGCACAAAATAAGAAACAGATGGTGATAAACCACCATTGTTTTAGGAATGAAAAATTAAAAAATAAAGTTAAAATCATTAAAGATATAACAGTTAAAATCCAAATGCTAAATAGCAATCTTCTTAATTTAGTTTGTTCCATACCTCATCTAACCTTTCACGTAATTCGCTGATATTACGTTTTAATGCTTTATAGTTCGGTGCTTCATGTTGATGTTGGTTGCAATATTTCGCAATCTGATTGGCATTTGCGCCCAACATACTCAAATCTTTCGCTACCGATTGTCGCGTTGCTTGATCCAATTTGGGTGCGACCAATCGAGCGCCTTGTGCCTTTTTCTTAACGAACGCAGGCACACTCATATTTAAAGTTTCAGCTGATTGTTGTAACTTTAAATATTCGGATTCGCTCACACGAAAACTGATTTGTTTCGGCGCCTTACGGTTGGGTTTACGGTTTTGCCCAACAGTTTCGTCGCTAGCCACAAATGTGTTTTGTTCGCTCATTATTCCCACCACGCTTTCTTCGAAAGATAACGCCTTTCTTACATTTTACTTTATAGGATAAAGTAAAATTCATCAAGTCGTTAAGTGGTTTGGCAAGCATTGGCTTTGCTAGCCACTAACGTGGTAGTGTCGCCTGCTTGTTGGGATTATATCCCAAGCCCTTTATGTTTTTGCATACGCAAAAAATGAGTAGCTATTGCTAGCCACTCATATAATTTAAAAACTAATTCAAAATCAAAAACCGACCTAGTGCAGCAACCAATAATGTGGTTGCTAATCAAAGAATGAAATTGATAAAAGTATAAGAGAATGTTTAAATTATAATGGAACTAGGCTAATTAGCAAGCAACATTGTATGAAAAGATATTATTGGGAGAGAATATTATGATATACACAGTAGCTTCAACATTACCACCAGACCATGGGGGTCGAACTAAATCTTTATTAAAAAGAATTGATTTTTTAAATGACGAATTTGATTTTGATCAAACAATCTTGACGACAAATTATAATCCAAATTATACAACTGTTTACAAAGATTTTTATAACAAAGAGATATTGAAAGAAAATATAATGGTTATAAATATTTATGACTGGTTATCTAATTTTAGATTACTTACAGGTTCTTATTATTCTTCAAATACGTATATAAATATACAGCCACAAGAACTTAAAATATCAAATTTTATTGCAAAAGAAGATTTAGATAAAAATTGCGTTAGATATTATGACAAGGATACAGAAAGATATTGTTTATATAGAAAATTTTACCCCAATTCACAAGTTGTTAAATTTGAAGATTTCTTTACGCCAGGAGTAAAACATAAAGTTGAACGCTGGGAATATAATGAATATGGATATTTACATAAAATCACTAATTATTCAAGAAAATTAAATAAAAAATTAGCGGAATTTTATTATGACTTAGAAAAAAATCTGTATTGTAAAAAATATTTTGAAGAAACAAATGACAATAAGTTAAACTCAATTTTTATTTACGATAATGATATATTAATTGAAAGTTTTAGTAATGAAAAAGAAATGTTTACATACTTCTTTGACTTTTATTTTAATGATCAAGATATTGTTTTTAACGATGCAAGATTATTAGATAAATCACTAATAAATTCTACAAAAAATATAAAATCTATATTAGTTTTTCATAGTTCTCATTTAGAAGGAGATTCAATCAAGAGTTCGTATAAATATGCTCTTAACAATTCAGATAAAATAGCTAAATACTATGTTCTGACTAACCAACAAAAAGAAGATATACAAAATGATTTAAATATACCTGATGAAAAATTTGTAGTTATACCACATTTTATAAAAACATCAAGCAATTCTACTAATGAAATAAAAGATCAATTTGTATTTGTTGGACGATTTAGTGAAGAAAAGCAGATTTCTCATATAATCGAAAGTTATAAACTTTATATAGATAATGGAGGATCGACTAAATTAGTATTGTATGGTGGTATTAAGGGAGAAGAACGTACAAAAATAGAAAACCTTATTAAACAATATAACTTACAAAATGAAGTTACTATTCACTCTTTTACAAATGATCCACTTCAAGTTTTTAGAGAATCTAAAGCTTCTCTTTTAACAAGTAAGTTTGAAGGGTTTGCATTAAGCGTTATGGAAAGTATAAATGAAGGTTGTCCTGTAATTGCATATGATATTAAATATGGGCCAAGAGAAATTATAGTAAATGGAGAAAACGGTTATTTAATTGAACCTAATAACATTGAAGAATTTTCTAAGGCTATGATTTCAATCATTGAAAATCCCTTAGAAAATGTTAAGACAAAAGATGAAATAACTTATCAAGCTGCAATTAATAATTTTAATTCTTTAATCAAGGATGTTAGTTTATAATTCGGAGAAGTCAATAAATTAATGTGAAATGCTAAGTAATGTATAATCTATACAAAATCACTACCTATAATCTTTTATTATGTTAATCATAAAAAAAACAATCGCTGTTAAATCAGCGATTGTTTTTTTATCAGGATTATACAGGTTGTGCGCCTTTTCTATACGCCCTTTAAGATGTGTTTTCACACACATATATAATTAATTTATTAAGATAATCTATTATCATATTTAATTCTGTAAACTGTTTGTCTTGTTATATTTACTTCTTTCGCAATTTTACTAATTGCTTGGCCTTCTTCTAACATTTCTACAACTCTATGATAAATAATGCGTTTTTGAGGATCTTTAGCATTCGCTGAATAAAGTAACGGACGTCCTTTATATACCCCTTTTTCTTTCGCAACTTGAATACCTTGTGCTTGTCTACGTTTACTTTCATTTCGTTCTTGTTCTGAAACCATTGCTAATATTTGTATGATTAAATCTTTCATAAACTTATCTAATAAAGGATTGCCAATGACTTCATTCATCATAGGTAAACTAGTAATCATCAATTGAACTTCTTTATCCTTTAAATAATTAACTGTGTTAATCACTTCATCATAATTACGACCTAAGCGATCAATCGATTCTACTACAAATCTATCGCCCATTCTCACAAAGTTAAGTGCTTCTTGAAATACGGGTCTATTTTCTACTGACTTTCCCGATTGTTTCTCTGTAAATATTTTCTCTACACCAAATGTTTTCAAATTATCTAGCTGTCTCTCTAAATTCTGATCTATCGAAGATACTCTTGCGTAACCTATAATCATTCATTTTCACTCCACAATTAATATACACCCTAATCATACGTTTTAGTTACTA
>NZ_JBXVVK010000034.1:0-4285 GCF_057219715.1 Staphylococcus sp. 510
GACTTTAGCCATTGCGACCTTCGTTGAAGGTGCCTAATCTGTAATTACCTTTTGAGGTTTACCAAATTGTTTAATGAGACGTTTGATAAATACATATGCTGAATGATTATCTCGTTGCTTACGCAACCAAATATCTAATGTATGTCCCTCTGTATCAATGGCACGATATAAATAGTTCCATTTTCCTTTTATTTTGATGTACGTCTCATCAATACGCCATTTGTAATAAGCTTTTTTATGCTTTTTCTTCCAAATTTGATATAAAATCGGGGCATATTCTTGAACTCAACGCTAGACCGTTAAATGATGAACGTTTACACCACGTTCCCTTAATATTTCAGACATATCACGATAACTCAATGCATATCTTAGATAGTAGCCAACGGCTACAGTGATAACATCCTTGTTAAATTGTTTATATCTGAAATAGTTCATACAGAAGACTCCTTTTGGTTATAATTATACTATAAATTCAACTTTGCAACAGAACCGTATATTTTATATAGAGCATTCTCACTAAAAAAATTACACATATCGTGAGCAATGAACTGATTATACTTAACATTAAAAAAGATGATAACACCTTCTACACCTCCATATCACAAAAATTATAACATTATTTTGACATAAATACTACATTTGTAATATATTACAAATGTAGTCTTATATAAGGAGGATATTGATGAAAAAGATAAAAATTGTTCCACTTATTTTAATAGTTGTAGTTGTCGGGTTTGGTATATATTTTTATGCTTCAAAAGATAAAGAAATTAATAATACTATTGATGCAATTGAAGATAAAAATTTCAAACAAGTTTATAAAGATAGCAGTTATATTTCTAAAAGCGATAATGGTGAAGTAGAAATGACTGAACGTCCGATAAAAATATATAATAGTTTAGGCGTTAAAGATATAAACATTCAGGATCGTAAAATAAAAAAAGTATCTAAAAATAAAAAACGAGTAGATGCTCAATATAAAATTAAAACAAACTACGGTAACATTGATCGCAACGTTCAATTTAATTTTGTTAAAGAAGATGGTATGTGGAAGTTAGATTGGGATCATAGCGTCATTATTCCAGGAATGCAGAAAGACCAAAGCATACATATTGAAAATTTAAAATCAGAACGTGGTAAAATTTTAGACCGAAACAATGTGGAATTGGCCAATACAGGAACAGCATATGAGATAGGCATCGTTCCAAAGAATGTATCTAAAAAAGATTATAAAGCAATCGCTAAAGAACTAAGTATTTCTGAAGACTATATCAAACAACAAATGGATCAAAATTGGGTACAAGATGATACCTTCGTTCCACTTAAAACCGTTAAAAAAATGGATGAATATTTAAGAGATTTCGCAAAAAAATTTCATCTTACAACTAATGAAACAGAAAGTCGTAACTATCCTCTAGGAAAAGCGACTTCACATCTATTAGGTTATGTTGGTCCCATTAACTCTGAAGAATTAAAACAAAAAGAATATAAAGGCTATAAAGATGATGCAGTTATTGGTAAAAAGGGACTCGAAAAACTTTACGATAAAAAGCTCCAACATGAAGATGGCTATCGTGTCACAATCGTTGACGATAATAGCAATACAATCGCACATACATTAATAGAGAAAAAGAAAAAAGATGGCAAAGATATTCAACTAACTATTGATGCTAAAGTTCAAAAGAGTATTTATAACAACATGAAAAATGATTATGGCTCAGGTACTGCTATCCACCCTCAAACAGGTGAATTATTAGCACTTGTAAGCACACCTTCATATGACGTCTATCCATTTATGTATGGCATGAGTAACGAAGAATATAATAAATTAACCGAAGATAAAAAAGAACCTCTGCTCAACAAGTTCCAGATTACAACTTCACCAGGTTCAACTCAAAAAATATTAACAGCAATGATTGGGTTAAATAACAAAACATTAGACGATAAAACAAGTTATAAAATCGATGGTAAAGGTTGGCAAAAAGATAAATCTTGGGGTGGTTACAACGTTACAAGATATGAAGTGGTAAATGGTAATATCGACTTAAAACAAGCAATAGAATCATCAGATAACATTTTCTTTGCTAGAGTAGCACTCGAATTAGGCAGTAAGAAATTTGAAAAAGGCATGAAAAAACTAGGTGTTGGTGAAGATATACCAAGTGATTATCCATTTTATAATGCTCAAATTTCAAACAAAAATTTAGATAATGAAATATTATTAGCTGATTCAGGTTACGGACAAGGTGAAATACTGATTAACCCAGTACAGATCCTTTCAATCTATAGCGCATTAGAAAATAATGGCAATATTAACGCACCTCACTTATTAAAAGACACGAAAAACAAAGTTTGGAAGAAAAATATTATTTCCAAAGAAAATATCAATCTATTAACTGATGGTATGCAACAAGTCGTAAATAAAACACATAAAGAAGATATTTATAGATCTTATGCAAACTTAATTGGCAAATCCGGTACTGCAGAACTCAAAATGAAACAAGGAGAAACTGGCAGACAAATTGGGTGGTTTATATCATATGATAAAGATAATCCAAACATGATGATGGCTATTAATGTTAAAGATGTACAAGATAAAGGAATGGCTAGCTACAATGCCAAAATCTCAGGTAAAGTGTATGATGAGCTATATGAGAACGGTAATAAAAAATACGATATAGATGAATAACAAAACAGTGAAGCAATCCGTAACGATGGTTGCTTCACTGTTTTATTATGAATTATTAATAAGTGCTGTTACTTCTCCCTTAAATACAATTTCTTCATTTTCATTGTATGTTGAAAGTGACACTGTAACGAGTCCATTTTCTTTTTTTATGGATTTCTTATTTGTAATTTCAGCGATAACGTACAATGTATTACCTGGGTATACAGGTTTAATAAATTTAACGTTATTCATTTGTGTTCCTGCTACAACTTCTTCTCCGTATTTACCTTCTTCTACCCATAATTTAAATGATATTGAAAGTGTATGCATGCCAGATGCAATGATACCTTTAAATCTACTTTGTTCTGCTTTTTCTTTATCTATATGCATATATTGAGGATCAAAAGTTGTTGCAAATTGGATAATTTCTTCTTCTGTAATATGAAGGCTTTTTGTTTTGAATGTTTCTCCTACTATAAAATCATCGTATTTCATATATGTCTCTCTTTCTTATTCAAATTAATTTTTTAGTATGTAACATGTTAAAGGTAAGTCTACCGTCACTGAAACGTAAGACTCACCTCTAACTTTCTATTGAGACAAATGCACCATTTTATCTGCATTGTCTGTAAAGATACCATCAACTCCCCAATTAGCAAGTTGGTTTGCACGTGCTGGTTTGTTTACAGTCCATACGTTCAATTCATAACCCGCTTCTTTTACCATTTTTACTTTTGCTTTAGTAAGTTTGGCATCTTCAGTGTTTACTATTTTAGCATTACAGTAATCTAAAAGTGTTCTCCAGTCTTCACGAAACGAAGTTGTATGGAATATAACTGCTCTGTTATATTGTGGCATGATTTCTTCTGCAAGTTTAACAAGCACAACATTAAAGCTTGAAATGAGCACTTCTTGATTCTGATTTAAGTTTGTTAATTGTTCTTCCACTTGCTTAACCATACTTTTAGAAAGTGCTAGTCCATTCGGTCCAGTAATACCTTTTAATTCTACATTTAAATTCATATTATATTCATTTGCTATTTTTACTACATCATCGAAAGTTGGCAAATGTTCATCTTTGAATTTTTCACCAAACCAAGATCCTGCAGAAGCATCTTTAATTTCATCATAATTCAATTCAGTTATTTCCCCGGACATATTTGTAGTCCGTTCTAAATAATCATCATGAATGATAATCAGTTGTTCATCTTTTGTAATTGCAACATCTAACTCCAACCAGTTTATACCTTCTACTTCTGAAGCAGCTTTAAATGATGCAATTGTATTTTCCGGAGCTTTACTAGGTAATCCTCTATGTCCATATACAGTTAGCATATTACCTCTCCTTGCATTTTTATTTTTTTAATTAACGTAACTGTATTATCACATTAATCGCACTTTTATTTCCATTAAAAAGAGATGAATATCATAAATAAAGAAGTCGATAGATTCGTATTGATTATGGAGTTAATCTACGTCTCATCTCATTTTTAAAAAATCATTTATGTCCCAAGCTCCATTTTGTAATCAAGTCTAGTTTTTCTGTACCCCTTATCTGCAATTTTACTTAGGATTGCTTTTAACTTACCTCTTATCTGCAATTTTACTTAGGATTGC
>NZ_JBXVVK010000035.1:0-3635 GCF_057219715.1 Staphylococcus sp. 510
ATCATTTTTTAAGTGATGTTTGATACGTAGTGCCTCCCCAGTAGATGTGTCTGAAGACAATAATTCTTTGTATGTTCCCTCAAACGTTATCTCTCCACCTTGATCTCCTGAACTTGGCCCCATATCAATAATATAATCAGCTTCTTTAATTACATCAGGATCATGTTCTACAATTAATACTGTATTACCTTTATCTTTTAAAGATTTTAAAATTTCATTTATTTTTGTGATATTCTCTGGGTGTAAACCAATACTGGGTTCATCAATAATATAAATCAAATCAGATAGTGAATTGTTTAAATGTCGTATTAATTTAAGACGTTGTGCTTCTCCACCTGATAAAGAAGTGGTTACACGATTAAGAGTTAAATAACTTAACCCTATATAATCAAGTGATTCTAATTGCTTTCGAAGTGGTTCAATAATAAATTGAGCTGTTGGGTTGTTTAACTTATTAAGAAATACTAAATTTTCTTTAACAGTCATTTGTGTAAAATCTGAAATATTTTTCCCCATAATTTTGCAACTCAAAATTTTCGAATTTAAACGTTGACCATTACAAGTTGGACAAATTTTATTTTCTACAACGTTTTTAAGATGCTTAGCGTAACGTTTTTTGTTAAATTCTTTATCCCCCAAAAATATTCTTCTAAACCTAGGTATAAGTCCCACATATTTGGCTGATTTCCTCCATTCTTCGGGGGGGTTTTTTAATTTTATTGGTTCCTGATACAAAAACAAATCTAATTCTTCTTTTGTATATGCTTTTAATTTTTTGTCATTATCAAATAAACCACTATCACGATAAGCTTTCCCTCTTTCTTTATCAGGTCCAAAAGAAGGAAAATTAATAGCACCTTCATTTAAAGATTTGTTCCAATCTAAGAGCTCATTTAAATTAATATCTTCAATGTAACCCAATCCTTCACATGTTTTACACATGCCGTTTGGACTGTTAAATGAAAAGGAATCTGAATAACCTACAAAAGGTTCACCTATTCTTGACCATAATAATCTAACAGAAGAATATATATCAGATACTGTACCTACAGTAGAGCGAGAATTACCATTAAATCTTTTTTGACTAATCGTCATTGCTACAGGAAGATTTTTAATTTCTGTTACTTTTGGTTTAGGCTGCTGATTTAAGTGGAATTGAATGTAGCTAGAGTAACTTTCATTTAAAAGTTGTTCAGATTCAGCAGCTATTGTATTGAAAACCAATGATGACTTGCCTGAACCAGAACGCCCGGTAAATACTGTAATTAAATGTTTAGGGATACTTATATCTATCTTTTTTAAATTATTTTGTGAAGCTCCTATAATGGTAATATCATTCATAAATTTAATTATCCTCCATTGTAATTTTTATCCATTAATAATATAAGTGAAGTTAAAATATTAGTACAATTCTAGAATAGGTTAATATTAAAATACAAATGTTCCATTTAGTCAAAAATAATAATTAAATATTTTTATTATATGTAATATAGTTTTTATCATATGATTTTTGAGAAGTATCTTAAAGAAACTAATCTTATTTATTTTTACAATACTTTTTCTTTATACAAAGACATAACAATAAAAACTATCGACAAAGTTTATAACTTTGTCGATAGTCACTAAATATACGGAATATTGATTAATATTATAAAACTATGCTTCTAATTGTTTTATAATTTCTCTATTGAAATCATCTAAATCATCTGGTACGCGACTTGTTACAATATTGTTGTCTACTACAACTGATTCATCGACAACTTGTGCACCCGCATTAGATAAATCTTTACGTACATTGATAACACCAGTTATTGTACGTCCATTTAAATCATCAGTATCAACTAGTAAAAGTGGGCCATGACAAATCGCAAATGTTGGTACATCATTTTGAGTAAAGTACTTAGTAAAGGTACCATAACGCCCTTCTTCATCACCACGTAAATGGTCTGGTGAGAATCCACCAGGGATTAATAAAGCATCATAAGTTTCTGGTTTTGCATCTGAAATGCTAATATCTACAGTTACTTTTTCACCATGTTTACCAACAAGTTCTTGTTTTGCTGTATCTCCAATAATTTCAGTTTCGAACCCAGCATTTTCTAGTGCTTCTTTTGGACTAGTTAATTCTATATCTTCAAATTCATCTGCTAAAATGATTGCTATTTTTTTAGTCATATACCATCATTACCTTTCAATTATAATTTTTTATCTAGATATTATATACACCAAGAAGTAGGGAGGTTAAACATATAAGGTTTATTATTAACTGTTCTATTGAATTTAGGTTTGAATACAATGCTTGAACTCATTGGTTTACCATCATTGACGATGCCATTTATTCTAACAACTTGGATTATGTTATTTGCTGGTCGTCCTCATAGAAATATTGAGAATAAGAATTAATTAAAAACTCTGGAACACGCTTATTCAAAAGCGTGTTCCAGAGTTTTAATTTATGACACTAAATAATGAAATGTATGGTGTTCTAGCTTATGGAAGATGAGCTCAATAATAATCGCTAATGACCAATAAAATATTACAGCAACCGTATAAACTGGTACAAATTGATAGCCTTCATTAGCCATTTCAGTACTAATTGCCATTATTTCTGTTACTTGGGCAGCAAAAGCAAATAAAAGAGTTATTGATTTCCCAAGTCAAAAGGAATTAAATATAATTAGAGAAATAATATTACTATTATTAATATAAATATTTTTATCGAAATAAAGTTTCATATTTAATCAATAAAAATTTCATAAATTAAAAGTAAAATCGAAGCTATTAAAAAGGTAGTAATAGCTACAATATCGAAAACTTTGCTTTTCCTTCTACTCATAATGTTTTTTAAAAAAGCGCCAATGGCAACCAACATTAGAATTATACAAATTATATAAATAATAGAAAAACTCCTTTTTGTATAAACTTTAATATCCTATATTATGTTTAAATATACTTATTCATTTTATAATTAAATAGTATAGATAAATCTAATGTGACCTAATAATTTTTTATCATTCTTTGCTTTTTAATAATATTTCCTTTATCTAATGCCTTTCAAACATAATGAAGTTGTAAAAGTCGTCTTTGTATTTAGGCAGCTTTTTTACTATTTATACATTAAGAAGTTTTTCTTATTTTAAAAGTTATATTGATAATTCACTTACATGACTTTAATTTCAAATATTTTCATAGATTTCTGATATCAAAAAGATTATCGTATCAGTATAATGAGCCCTTTCAAATTTTATCATTCAACTTCTTTCATTAAATTATAAAGTGCACTGACTATATACTATTTTTACTTTTATATATTTAAAAGAATCAATATGGATTCACTAAAACAACGAAGTATATGTTATATCTATTGTTCCACCCCCATATAATTTATTAATAGTAATGAAAGTATGAAATAAAGGAATAATTAGGATCGTAAATAAGTATTTTTATTCATGTTTAAAATGGAGTTATAATGTAGATACAAACAAATTACATGTATTTCATTGAATATGTATACAACTAGTAGATATAGACATGTAATGTAAAACTTGAAAGGAAATGAATGTAAATGGCTAATAAAAATTATAATGCAGCTAACATAGTTATTGATACTCTAAAAAATAATGGTGTGGAATATA
>NZ_JBXVVK010000036.1:0-3249 GCF_057219715.1 Staphylococcus sp. 510
ATATCAGTATATAATATGTTCGTTTTTGACACAAAACCTCTTAACTTAATATTAAGAGGTTTTTCTTGGATATTTAAGTCTATAAACTTGTGTTATAATCAATGTATCATAAATATCAAAAATCATGAGTTTTTAGACAATGAGAGACGCGTTTATTTGCATCGAGAACTAGATTTCATTAGTAAGTACTCATAAAACGATTAAAAGAGGTGGTATTCAAATGGCTAAAATTGGTTATGCACGTGTATCAACACAAGATCAAAGTCTTGATGGACAGATTGATACACTTGAGGAATATGGTTGTGAACGTATCTTTAGCGAGAAAGCGAGTGGTCGCAAAACGAAAAGAACGGAACTTGATAAGTGTTTGGATTATTTACGGGAAGGAGATATTCTAGTTATCTATAAACTAGATCGTCTTGGACGTACAACGAAACAATTAATTGAGTTATCCCAATGGTTCGATGAAAACAGCATTGATTTACATATTATTGATATGAATGTATCAACGAAAGATGCGATGGGCAAGATGTTCTTTACTATGATGAGTGCATTCGCTGAACTTGAAGCTAACTTATTAAGTGAACGTACGAAAAAAGGATTAGAAGCAGCACGAGCAAGAGGGCGAAAAGGCGGGAGGCCTTCATTACCTGACCATAAGAAAAGAGAAATTAAGTTTCTATACGATGAGCAAAAACTTACAGGAGAAGAAATTGCGAAACAAACAGGGGTAAGTCGTTCTACAGTATATAGGATGCTTAAAGATTAAACTCTATGAAAAAATATATTACTTAAGGCTCTTATAGGTGTATCTAAATCATTTTATGAACATTGATTTTATGTTGAGTTTTTGAACGTTTTTAACTTTAAAGATTTTATCTATTTTTTATTCGTCTGTATAATAACAGATAAAATTATTGTTAAAGTAAATATTAGTATAGTTGTAAAAATAATAATTTTATTATTATGATTTTTATCTTCTTGCTCATTATCTAAGATATAGGGTTGTTGGTCTTTTACTTTCATAAATTTTTTCTCCTTATTATTAGAACAACAAAGACACCTAAAGATTTAGGTGTCTCAGTTTTTTTAATTTCATTTTTATTACATTCGGCTAAGCAGTTCTTTTTTTATAATAATCAAAGCATGGTTCCCTTTTGAGTTGATGTTTTCTTGAGCATTTAGTATTAATAGATCAATTAAATCGTCATTATCTTTTTGACTTATTTCGTCTTTGAATTGATCAATATTTTCTATTAAAATTTTTTGATTGGGTTGCTGTTTGTCTATAGTGTAATACTGGTCAGCGCCCAAACCACCCTCTTCAATCATTTTCGATATTTCATTAGATCGTGTTTCATTTGTTTTGCTTATTTCTATTTCTTTTTTATCAGAGTTAACCATTACTATCCCCCCTATATGCCCATTACACACAGTGTAATAATACATATTTAAAATAACAATAACTCTGCTCACTAATAATTTATTGAGGGTTTAATAAATGACATTCTTGGTATCGTTTACATAAATGATTATTATTAGAATTCATATCAAAGAGGCACCTTGGTCAACCAAGGTGCCTCTTAATCGTTTCAAAAACAAATTCCATCTTAATAAGGATCGTTTTTAATTTCATTTTTTCTTGTTGAATTTCTATGTCTTATTGTTAAGTCATACCTTTTAAAATGTATAATTATTTGTTAAATAATTAATCTGTTTTTTTCGGCGTCGCTCGGTAAACAATAAACGATAAGATAACGGCAATAATGGATATAGAAAAGCTAATAAAATAAACGAGTTCAACTCCTGCAACCATTGCCTGATTTATTGTGTCAGGATCTTGTGGTTTCCCTGAATTTTGTAAAAATTGAAGCTGTCTTGCATTCATAATACTAACAAATACTGCAACACCAATTGCTCCAGCAACTGGTTCTAAAGTTGTCATCACTGCAGTCCCATGTGGATATAAATGTTTTGGAAGTTGATTTAACCCATTGGTTTCAGCAGGCATCATAATTGCTGAAACAGATAGCATCAACAAGATATAACTAAGAATAACGATCCACAAAGGCGTATCCACATTCAATCTACTCATCACATACATTGCCCCACTTAGCACAATTGATGCAGGAATCATCAAAACACGCGGGCCAAATTTATCAAATAGATATCCCATAAACGGCGACATTGCCCCATTAAGTAAACTGCCCGGCAGTAAAATTAACCCCGCAGTAGCTGCAGTTAAAGCCAATGGTCCTTGCATATAGATAGGTAAAATTATTTCTGAAGCAAACATCGTCATGATGATTATTAAAAACATTAAAATAGCGTGTGTATACATAGGATATTTAAATACTCTTAAATCTATTAGAGGTTCTTTTAAATTTAATTGTCTTATTGAAAATAAGACAATTCCAATGATTCCAACAATTATTGGAATTAATACATTGATACTTAAAAACCCTGATTCACTTTTTCCAGCGCTACTAAAGCCATATATAACAGCCCCAAAACCTATAGTTGAAAAAACTAATGATAAATAATCGATTTTAGGTTTAGTAACTTCTGATACATTAATTAAAAACTTAGACGCAAATGCAATTGAGAATATTGAAAATGGGATTACCATAATAAATAAAGAACGCCAACCTAGATATTCAACAATCACTCCAGATAGCGTTGGGCCAATAGTTGGCGCAAACATGATAACAAACCCAACGATTCCCATGATTTTTCCACGTTTAAAGGGGGGGTAAATCAGCAAAAATACATTGAATATAATAGGCAAAATCATCCCGGTCCCGATTGCTTGAATGAACCGTCCAATAAGAAGTATAGGAAAGGCTGGTGCCGCCGCACAAATTACTGTTCCAAGAGTAAAAATGGTCATAGTACTTAAAAATAACTGTCTTGTAGTAAACCACTGCAACAACAACGCAGAAATCGGTGCTACGATTCCCATAATCAACATAAACCCTGTCGTCATCCATTGTACAGTTGGTAAGGTGATATCAAATTCTTTCATCAAAGATGTAAGGGCAATATTTAATAATGTTTCATTTAATATAGCAAAAAAAGCTCCAATAATTAATGAAAATATAATGGGTAATGTTTTAAAATTTGGATCATCTGCTAGATACTCATATTTTTGATGCTTGTTATTGTTCATGTTACGGCCCTCTCTATCATAAATATTTAAGTTAACTAAAAATTTCAATCATCTATTTAATACTTAAGGTTAACATATTA
>NZ_JBXVVK010000037.1:0-3203 GCF_057219715.1 Staphylococcus sp. 510
ATTTAGAATATTAAAATTCCTTCATTACACTCTTGGCGGTTTCACTTATCAACTTATCATTTGGCTTATCACTTTTATTGTCTTTATTCGTAAAAATGACTAAAACAATAGGTTCAGATTGGCCCTTAGGATAAACAAAAGCAACATCATTTCTAGAAGCATATGTTATTGCTTGACCACTTTTATCAGCAACCTTACAGTCTTTTGAAACACCGTCTTTAATTAAAGTATCTCCGCTTTTATTATTTAACATTAAATCAAGTAAGAATTTTTTGTTTTCTTTGCTTAATTTTCCATTTGCGATAAGTTTATTTAAAGTCTTACCGAAAGCAGCAGGTGTTGAAGTATCTTTTTTGCTCTTTGGTGAATAGTAATTTAATTCTATCTCATATCTAACTGGATTTGTTACTTTATCTCCTAGTTCTTTTAGACGTTGTTTAACTTTTTTGATTCCACCAATTTCTTTTATAATTTTATTGTTTGCTGTATTATCACTATATGCCATTGAAGCCTCAATAAGTTCTTTTAAAGTGATATCTTTTCCTACATATTTTTCTAAAATAGGAGAATAAGCAACTATATCATCTTTGTTAATATGTATTTTTTTATTTAACTTATTATAAGGTACTTGTTCTAACAAAATAGCACTATTTATCGCTTTTGAAGTCGAAGCATAGGCAAATCTCTTATCTGAATTAAATTTTACTTCCTTACCACTTTTAGTATCTAAAGCATAAACACCAATATGAGCATTATATTTTTTTTCTAAATCATTTAACTCTTTGGCATGTGAACTGTTTGAATTACATGCACTTAAAACTAAAGCAATTGCAATTAAAAATATTAACTTTTTCAAAATAAACCCTCCAATATTACAGTTGTAATTTTTACAAATTAATAATATTACAATTGTAATATTGGTGTCAATTGTTTATTATAAATAATTGAAAGAAGGTGTCAAAATGGCTAAATTACTAATAATGAGCGTAGTAAGCTTTTGTTTTATATTTCTATTGTTAGTATTTTTTAGGTATATATTAAAACGCTATTTTAATTATAGTTTAAATTATAAAGTTTGGTATCTAACTGTGCTTGCTGGATTAATTCCTTTTATCCCAATTAAATTCTCTTTTATAAAATTTAATAATGTGAATAATCAATCGCCCACAGTTGAAAGTAGGTCACACGACTTGAACCATAACATAAATACCACCAAACCTGTTCAAGAGTTCACAACAGATATCCATAAGTTTAATTGGGATTCAATTGATAATATCTGCACAGTTATTTGGATAGTTTTGGTTATTATTTTAAGTTTTAAATTTTTGAAATCCTTATTATATCTTAAATATTTAAAGAGACAGTCACTTTATCTAAACGAAAATGAAAAAAATAAAATAGATACGATACTTTTCAACCATCAATATAAAAAAAATATTGTGATTCGAAAAGCAGAGACTATTCAATCTCCAATAACTTTTTGGTATGGGAAATATATTATTTTGATTCCTAGTTCATATTTTAAAAGTGTAATTGACAAAAGACTAAAATATATAATATTGCATGAATATGCTCATGCTAAAAATAGAGATACTTTACATTTAATTATCTTTAATATCTTCTCTATTGTTATGAGTTACAATCCATTAATACATATTGTAAAAAGAAAGATAATTCATGACAATGAAGTAGAAGCCGATAGATTTGTTCTTAATAATATTAACAAAAATGAATTTAAAACTTATGCGGAATCTATTATGGACTCCGTATTAAATATTCCATTTTTTAATAAAAATATATTAAGCCATTCATTTAATGGTAAAAAGTCATTACTCAAAAGAAGATTAATTAATATAAAAGAAGCCAATTTGAAAAAACAGTCCAAATTAATTCCAATTTTTATTTGTATTTTTACTTTTTTGCTCATGGTAATTCAAAGCCAGTTTTTGATGGGGCAATCCATAACTGATTATAATTATAAAAAGCCCTTACAGAACGATCACCAAATTTTAGATGAAAGTAAAAATTTTGGTTCAAATAGTGGATCTTTCGTCATGTACAGCATGAAGAAAGACAAATACTATATTTATAATGAAAAAGAAAGTAGAAAGAGATATTCTCCTGATTCAACTTATAAAATTTATTTAGCGATGTTTGGACTTGACCATCATATCATAAGTGATAAAAATTCACGTATGTCATGGAATCATAAACATTATCCTTTCGAGTCTTGGAATAAGGAACAAGATTTAAATACAGCAATGCAAAATTCAGTTAATTGGTACTTCGAACGTATTAGTAATCAAATACCAAAGAACTATACTGCGGCTCAACTCAAGCAATTAAATTATGGTAATGAAAACTTGGGAAGTTATAAAAGCTATTGGATGGAAGATAGTTTGAAAATATCTAATCTTGAACAAGTAATAGTTTTTAAAAATATGATGGAACAAAATAACCATTTTAGTAAAAAAGCAAAGAATCAATTATCTTCTTCATTATTGATTAAGAAAAATGAAAAGTATGAACTGTATGGGAAAACAGGTACAGGTATAGTAAACGGGAAGTATAATAATGGGTGGTTTGTAGGTTACGTAATTACAAATCATGATAAGTATTATTTTGCTACACATTTATCAGATGGAAAGCCGTCTGGGAAAAATGCTGAATTAATCAGTGAAAAAATATTAAAAGAAATGGGTGTTTTAAATGGCCAATAAGCAAGTTGAAATATCTATGGCTGAATGGGATGTTATGAATATAATATGGGATAAAAAATCAGTATCAGCTAATGAAATTGTAGTTGAAATTCAAAAATATAAAGAAGTTAGCGATAAAACGATTAGAACATTAATCACAAGACTATATAAAAAAGAGATTATAAAACGATACAAATCAGAGAATATTTATTTTTACTCATCAAATATTAAAGAAGACGATATTAAAATGAAAACTGCTAAAACCTTTCTTAATAAACTGTATGGAGGGGACATGAAAAGTTTAGTGCTGAATTTTGCGAAAAATGAAGAATTAAATAACAAAGAAATTGAAGAATTGCGAGACATTTTAAATGATATTAGTAAAAAGTAATTAGAGATATGTTTCAAACATAATACATATGTAAACTATGCTTGACTCTTATTAAATTAGTTTTGTTAATAACATTTAAAATATTTTATTAAATATGAGAGTGTCCAGAAAAT
>NZ_JBXVVK010000038.1:0-3051 GCF_057219715.1 Staphylococcus sp. 510
TGTTACTTTACTTGATATATGAGAATGATTTTACCTAGTAAATGAGAAAAGCAATGTCCTATATTAAAGTACATTGCTTTTTCTATTAACGAATACCTATGACTAAACTATCTCTAGCTGTTTCTACAACTTCTGTACTGATTTTATCTAAGCCATTTATATCCATAATTCTATCTATCTGTGCAAATAAACGATGAATCAGCCTAAAATTCCCTTTTGTAATTTTAATAATCGTCGTTATTGCCTCATAATCAGTAAAATCTTCGAGTTTTAGATCAAATCCTAAATCTTGCCACTTATATTCTAATATATGATGCGTCTCGTCTTTACTTAGATTATCAAATTCATGTGCAAAACCTATACGCGAATATAGTTGAGGATAACGAGATAGTTTTTTCTCTATACCTGGCATACCAATAAATATCATTGCTAAATTATGTTCATCATAAATAGCTCTTAATTGCTCTAAATGTTGCACTTTAAGGCGATCAATCTCATCTACTATAATTAAATCAATATATTTAAACATATCACTATAATGTTTACTATGATCATGACCATACTTATTTACGATGTGTAATTTTTGACCCAAATCAATACTTGCACTAATACTATATAGATCATTACTTAATCTTGTTTGTTTTTCAGCCGGTGCAGTATAAAATATCTTATTCACCGATAATATATCATCAGTCGTTTTACTAGCTAGATCTTCCCACCCTCTATGATTAACTTGCTTTTCAATAGTATTCCAATTTGTGTAATACCTAGAAGATAAAGTTTTTCCGACACCAGGTTGACCATAGCAGATCCCAATATATTGATATTTGATACAAGCATCGCAAAATTCAGCAAATCGTTTATACTCTTTCGTTTCAATGAAATTCTGATGTTTAGTCATTACGATACCTCTTTAATTTTTTGACGTTTTTAGTCGTTTCTTGAGGTGAATAACCATAATTTTTTTCTTCCTTAATTAAATCAGTGGTGCTTGGACTAGCAATATTTTGTTTTAAGTGTTTTCTTCTCTGACTACGAGCGTGCTGTATGTCTTTTATATCTATGGAGTAATCAGCTATTTCTGGACATATAGCAGTACAAAGAAATTCATCTCTATAAAACACACGTATTTCAGCCATATCATTTGGGTTATAACGAATCAGTACATATTCACCTACATAAGCTGCTAGATTAGTATTACTGTATCGAAAACCTTGAAAATGAATGCCATCTGAATGAACTTTTCTAGATTTAGGTATTTCCAACAATAATAAATCAAGTTGTTCTAAGCTACTTGGCATATTAGGGAAAAAGTGATTACTATTCCAACGACTGATAGGCGTGGTATGAATAGTACTATGTTCTTTTTGATTATAATCTTCAATTAAAAAGTAACGTAATTTTTCTTCAAAATTGTGAAAATTTATTAGATTACTAGGAGTATCATTATTGTTTATATATCCAGGCAGTTGTTCTAAGAAAGTTTGATTAACTGTCTGAAAGAATCGTTCTATTTTTCCACGACCACGAGGAACACCAACTTTCGAAAACATCAAGTTAATTTTCAAATCAATAGCGACTTGTTCCATATGATGCGAAGTAAAGTCATTTCCATGATCTGTGTAGAATTTTTCGGGTATACCACACACTGGCCAATTGGTATCATTTTTATTCCATATTGCTTGGTGTAGTGTTAATGCTGTGTTTTGAGCATTGGGGGCATCAAAACTTAAGAAATAGCCTGCAATTGCACGACTATAGTCATCCATAATAATAGTTAGCCATGGTCTATTGATATTACCTTTTTGGTCTAATATAAAGATATCTAGCAAAGTATGGTCTGCTTGCCATATTTCATTGGGTCTCGAGGATTCTCTAATTTGTATTAAATCGTACTTATTTTGATAGTATTTTTCACCCTGATGAGAGAAATCAATAACAGACTTAGGCATCGCTTTAATAACACTATAAATTTGTTTATAACTTGGTATATCAAAATTATTTTCTTTACAGTAATTAGTGATTTTCCTATGAATTGTGGCTATACTATTTCTTTTATTCATAAGCGCAAGGCGTTCAATTTCATCAATTATCTTTGGTTCTATTTTACGTGTTCCTTTATCAGCTCTTGTCGCATAGATTAGTCCTTTAAGTCCTTGTTCTTTATATGACTTATTCCACCTATAAAGGGTGCTTAACGCAATCCCTTTACTTTTAGAAATACTTGATAAAGATTGTTCGCCTAGGATAAAAGGTTTTATAATATTGTACTTTTGAGTAGCTTTTTTACGTTTGGCTTCAGAAAAATTAGTTAGATACTTCTCCTTGTTTTTCATCTTCCTTGTCCTCCAATTTATTGAGGTAACGATAAATTGTTGTACGTGAAACATGCCACTGTTCTGCAATTGTCTTAATTGGCGTGCCATTATCATAAAGTGTCTTAAGTAAGTTTAAATCTTTTTGATTTAATTTTTCTGGTCTGCCTCCATATCGGCCTCTAGCACGTGCTGCAATTCGGCCAGCTGAAGAACGCTCTAAAATTAAATTACGTTCAAATTCTGCAAATGCTGCGAATAAATGAAATAATAATTGTCCAGTTGAACTTGATTTATCCATTGTTATATTTTCTTCTAAACTATGGAAACTTACACCTCGTTCGTTAAGCTCATTAACTAATGTGATTAAATCCTCCATATTACGTCCCAATCTATCTAATCTCCAAACAACAATCGTATCTCCTGACCTCGCAAATTCAATTGCTTTATCTAAACCAGGTCTTTTACTTTTTGAACCACTCATATGGTCATTAAATATCTTTTCACAACCATATGTATTTAATCGATCCTCCTGTAAATTTAAATTTTGTAATCCAGTTGAAACTCTTGCATAACCTATTTTCAAAATACAAACCTCCTATATACACCTTTAGTGTACCATAACTTAATTACAAGGTCTTTTATGAACATAGATTTTTTGTTGGGTTTTTGAACACATAATCCTATGTAATTCTTACTTATTTAGACATAAAAGAAGAGTGTACAGAAAATGGTT
>NZ_JBXVVK010000039.1:0-2804 GCF_057219715.1 Staphylococcus sp. 510
GTTAATTTTGAGGAAGATGTACCTAAAAAATTTTTACGTTTAAAGAGAACAATGAAATACTTTATAGATTTGATTTCAATGGTTTTAATGACATTAGTATTACTGTTATTTAGTTATAATCATTTAATTGTTATAGCCATTTTAGTATTTATGGTAGGATTTTGTTCATTAAATTATTGGTCTCATAAAATATAGTTATAAAAAAGTGCTATAATCAACAATACAATTTATGGATGTGAGGTTATTAACAACTATATGTATTTACATAAGTAAGTACAAAATGTTAAACTAATGTTATCAAGGAGATGAGATAAATGGTCAAAACATTAAATGATATGAACAAAACATCTGAACGTATCTTCAAAAGTGGTAACAGCAAAGCAATTAGTTTAGGCAAACAAACAATCCAACTCACTGATTTTGAGGTAGGGGATAAAGTCGAAGTACAACAAGTAGATGGCGGTTTATTCATCACTAAAAAAGAACAATCGATTGAAGATGAAATCACAAACTTTTTCAAAAATGGTGGTAAATACACTGAACCCGAAATTGACTTTGGAGAGAGTGTAGGTCGTGAAATATGAGCATCAAACAATTTGATATCTACTACATCGACCTAGACCCCACACGAGGTCGTGAAAAACAAAAAGTCAGACCATGCTTAATTGTAAACAACCAAATGACCATCGATGGTACGAACTTTGTTTGGGTATTACCAATCACAAATCGTGAAAAACGTTATCCATTAGATATTGAAGTTAAAACTAAAAAAGGATTGGTTACAGGCGTTATAGACACGCTACAGATACGTGCATTAGACCTTAATGAGCGTGAACATAATTATAAAGATGAACTACAAGACAACTTAAAAAAAGTCGTCTTACAAGCAATACAAACGTATCTAAAACCATCATCATAATAAATAAAACCACCTAACAAAAAATGTTTAGGTGGTTATTTTAAACTTAATCTTCTCTTTTAACATACTTACTATCTGGTTTATCAAGCGCACTTTTTTCTGATTTCTTACCAACTTTAGTTGCTAGATAGTATCTATCGTCACCCGAATCACTGCTACTCAAATAAGCATATTTATCGTCATAAACGGTTATATTTTTGTTAGAATTATCCATTTCATACATCATAACGTCATTTATTTCTTTAGCATCTTTAACAAATTCATATGAATCAGCATCTACATATCTTGGAAACGCATAGAATCTTTCTTTTTCAGTATCATTACCTGTACCATCCTCTTCTACTTCAATTTTCAAATCACGTTCTTTAGGTTCTGTATACTTTAATTTTTTCAAATCATTATATATTTTTTCATCACTTTCAAGCATTCTTTTTTCTTGTTTAGTAATCGATGAATCTTTTCCTCGTAATTTGATTGATTCTTCATAATTTGTTTTTTGTACATCTTTGTCATTTCTTGCATCGCCTAAATATTCTTTTCTTTGTTTTTTTATATTTTCTTTATCCTCTTTTTTCGCTATCTTTAAAATTTCATCTTGAGATTTATCTTTCATATCTCCCAAATCATACTTTCCACTGTGAGCGTCATAGGTCGTCGATTTACCATCATTTGTAAATATGTATGCAACGATAGGATTGTCTTTATCGGGCGTTGATTCTTCATCTTTATTTTTTAATACAAAACTTACTCTCTTACCATCGTTCATCATTTCTCCAAATTTAGCTTCTTTTTTATTAGACGCATCACTGCCAAAACTACACGCAGATAGTAACAAACCTACACTGAAAGATATTAATAATAACTTTTTCATTTTTACACTCCTCAATTTTATTTTGCATTTATAATTGTATCTTAATTAAATAATCAATTGAATGTTAAATTCCAAACAATATAAAATAAGTTAAAGAAAGTATATTTTATATAAATTGAGACCGATTAAAATCCCCTACTATTAATTTTAGTAATAGTAGGGGATTTAGGACATTTCACATATATACTTTTGATTTCATTCTAAACATTAAGAATATCTACATCTCTTATTAAATTATATTCTTCATTCATAACATCATCTTCAATAATTCTATTCGCTTGATTTCTTAATATTTTATCATTTAAGTTCCTAACAAATCTTGCATTACTATTTATCTTTTGTTGTCCAATTTTTTCTTTGAGTTTCATTTCATAAACATCTTTATTAAAACTATATTCATAGAGCATTTTTTCTCCAATTAATGCCATTTCTGATAACGTGTAATCTTCAAATATAATCTCATTTTGAATTCTCGATTCAAGTCCAGGATTCATACTAATTAAATCATTCATCTCTTTAGTATATCCAGCAAAAATAATCATTATGTCATCTCTATTATCTTCCATAAATTTTAAAATAGTTTCTATCGCTTCTAATCCATAATCCTTTTCAGATTTACTATATAATGTATATGCTTCATCAATAAAAAGTACTCCGCCTAATGCTGACTTTAGAACATTTTCCGTTTTTATTGCCGTCTGCCCAACAAATCCTGCAACTAAATCCTGTCTAGAAACTTCTACTAATAAATCTTTTTTTATAATATTTTCTTGTGCTAAAATTTTCGCTATTAATCTAGCTACAGTTGTTTTACCAGTCCCTGGATTCCCTTTATAAACAGAGTGAAGAGTCGTATCCTTAATATCCAATCCTCTTTCTTTTTTAAAATTGTTAACCTGATGAACCCTAATAAAATCTATAGCCTGTTGCTTAGCATTGGTTAAACCAATCAAGCTTTTCAATTCATCCATAGGACTTTTTTCTTTAGTATTTGAAGTTACATTTTATTTTGTT
>NZ_JBXVVK010000040.1:0-2539 GCF_057219715.1 Staphylococcus sp. 510
ATAATCTTCTAAAAGATTCAGTTAAATGCTTTAAACTTCGTTCTAAAGTATCCCCATCTATCGCATTTCGTGTCGATAGAGTAAGAAATAACCACCGAGCTTTAGGCTTTTCTTTTACTACTTCTTCAATCACTTTTTGAGCTTGATAACTATTTTTCATAGCACGCCTCCAATTACAAACTGGGCATAATTTTGACTTACAAAACCATGTCTTATGTAACTTCAAATAACCTTCATCAGTTGGCTTGAATTCTAAGACGTTACCACATTGTTTTACGTTAAAAGCCTTTTTAATTTTTAAAATTTCCAGTATATCTGCGTAACTTACATTATCAATTTTCTTTTCTCTCCATGGGCGTTGCTTCCCACTTTTCGTCATATCTTTTAATGTTTCGTTATCTTGATTTTCGTCAATATATTTAGTAGTATTATATTGCATATAAAAATCCCCCAGTTTTATTTAAGATTCGACACCTTAATAATATAACTGGGGTGTTTTCATGTCAAATTTTCTTTTCAACCACAAAAATACATAAAAACACTGTCACATCAACGATAAATCATATTTTTAAAAAAGAACGTTATTTCTATATAGTATCAAGACAAGAAGAAACTCGTTTTCAACTCGTTTCAAATTCCCAAGTTAGGAGGGATAAAATGAAAAATAATAATGTAACAGAAAAAGAATTATTTTATATTTTAGATTTATTTGAACACATGAAAGTAACTTATTGGTTAGATGGTGGCTGGGGGGTAGATGTATTAACTGGAAAACAACAAAGAGAACACAGAGATATAGATATAGATTTTGACGCTCAACACACTCAAAAAGTTATACAAAAATTAGAAGATATAGGATACAAAATAGAAGTTGATTGGATGCCTTCACGTATGGAACTTAAGCATGAAGAATATGGGTATTTAGATATTCATCCTATAAATCTAAATGATGATGGATCAATTACCCAAGCAAACCCAGAAGGTGGTAATTATGTTTTCCAAAATGACTGGTTTTCAGAAACTAATTACAAAGATCGAAAAATACCATGTATTTCAAAAGAAGCTCAACTTCTTTTTCATTCTGGTTATGATTTAACAGAAACAGACCATTTTGATATAAAAAATTTAAAATCAATAACATAATTGCTTTATTCCAATTGCTTTATTGACGTTGAGCCTCGGAACCCTTAACAATCCCAAAACTTGTCGAATGGTCGGCTTAATAGCTCACGCTATGCCGACATTCGTCTGCAAGTTTAGTTAAGGGTTCTTCTCAACTTCAATAAATTTTCTCGGCATAAATGCGTGTTCTTTTTTGTCTACTTAGTAAACCTGGTAATCCCAATTGTTATTGCTTTACAAGTCCAAAATTCATCGTTACAATCTAGTTAAATCCCGTAAGGGCGCACTTATACGTCGGATAAATCGACGTGTGCAAAACCATTATCGACCTTCGTCGATTTTTTATCTTAGTTTTAAGTAATCGGTGTTGTAGCACAGATATAAAAATTAATACTGCATTATTAGTAATCGGCGTTGTGGCGCAGATACAAAAATTAATACTGCACGAATTTGAATCGACGTTGTAGCGTAGATATAAAAATTAATACTACATCAAAATTTAACTAAGATTTAAGCTACTAGTTTTTTGCTAGTAGCTTTTTTATTTTTAAAATTTTAAATACCTTTATTTTGAATTTTAAGGGGGCATTTTAAAGATTTAGGGGTAATTCATATAGTTTTATGCCTAAAAACTTATATAAGCTCTTAAAACGCGAATATGAGCCAAATAAATATATGCTATTTCCAAAAGCAAAAATTTGAGCAAATCCAGTGTTGATTTTTTAAGACACTGGCCCATTTACATGCAAACTTAAAAGTTGGCATGTAAAGTGGTCAACCATGCCGGTTGAACGCTATAGTTCCCGCAGGGGCAAAAATACATAAAAAAACGCTAGCTTTTAAGCTAACGTTTCAAATTTTTTAAATAATAATTTTGTTTTTCAAAATTCCAAATTGCCGTAATCGAATGTGCTTTTTCTTCTTCGTCTGTTGTTTTATCTTCGTCACTTGTATTAATCAAATTGCCATCTTCGGCATCATCTAAATTTAAAATCTTATGTTTTTGTTTAAGTAATCCACCATAACTCAACATACGCTTTCGGTATAAACCTTTTTCTAAATCATTCACGATTTCTTGATTTCTTTCATCATCATCAGTTAAAAAATCAGATGACTTAACCGAATATTTAGAGGTTTCTTTAATAGCTGCTTGAATATCTTTATCGCCTTTTTGATTTGGTTTGATCGCTTTAATATTTGCTACCGGTCGATAATTTACTTGTAATGCTTTTTGCCATAAATTAACCCATTCTTCTTGAGTTATATAATTAGCTTTATTCTTAAAATAACTATTTTCAACACACAACAAAACATGCATATGTTGATTATAACTGCCATCATTTTTATTAACTGTAACTTCTGTTGAACGCATAAAACCAATTAAATTTTTACTAACTTTTTTATATTTAAATAATCT
>NZ_JBXVVK010000041.1:0-2452 GCF_057219715.1 Staphylococcus sp. 510
TAATGTGGAGCCGTAGCGAAAGCGAGTCTGAATAGGGCGTTTAGTATTTGGTCGTAGACCCGAAACCAGGTGATCTACCCTTGGTCAGGTTGAAGTTCAGGTAACACTGAATGGAGGACCGAACCGACTTACGTTGAAAAGTGAGCGGATGAACTGAGGGTAGCGGAGAAATTCCAATCGAACTTGGAGATAGCTGGTTCTCTCCGAAATAGCTTTAGGGCTAGCCTCAAGTGATGATTATTGGAGGTAGAGCACTGTTTGGACGAGGGGCCCTTCTCGGGTTACCGAATTCAGACAAACTCCGAATGCCAATCAATTTAACTTGGGAGTCAGAACATGGGTGATAAGGTCCGTGTTCGAAAGGGAAACAGCCCAGACCACCAGCTAAGGTCCCAAAATATATGTTAAGTGGAAAAGGATGTGGCGTTGCCCAGACAACTAGGATGTTGGCTTAGAAGCAGCCATCATTTAAAGAGTGCGTAATAGCTCACTAGTCGAGTGACACTGCGCCGAAAATGTACCGGGGCTAAACATATTACCGAAGCTGTGGATTGTCCGTAGGACAATGGTAGGAGAGCGTTCTAAGGGCGTCGAAGCATGATCGCAAGGACATGTGGAGCGCTTAGAAGTGAGAATGCCGGTGTGAGTAGCGAAAGACGGGTGAGAATCCCGTCCACCGATTGACTAAGGTTTCCAGAGGAAGGCTCGTCCGCTCTGGGTTAGTCGGGTCCTAAGCTGAGGCCGACAGGCGTAGGCGATGGATAACAGGTTGATATTCCTGTACCACCTAGTATCGTTTTAATCGATGGGGGGACGCAGTAGGATAGGCGAAGCGTGCTATTGGATTGCACGTCCAAGCAGTAAGACTGAGTGTTAGGCAAATCCGGCACTCATAAGGTCAAGCTGTGATGGGGAGAGGAAATTGTTTCCTCGAGTCGTTGATTTCACACTGCCAAGAAAAGCCTCTAGATAGATAACAGGTGCCCGTACCGCAAACCGACACAGGTAGTCAAGATGAGAATTCTAAGGTGAGCGAGCGAACTCTCGTTAAGGAACTCGGCAAAATGACCCCGTAACTTCGGGAGAAGGGGTGCTCTTTAGGGTTAACGCCCAGAAGAGCCGCAGTGAATAGGCCCAAGCGACTGTTTATCAAAAACACAGGTCTCTGCTAAACCGTAAGGTGATGTATAGGGGCTGACGCCTGCCCGGTGCTGGAAGGTTAAGAGGAGTAGTTAGCTTCTGCGAAGCTACGAATCGAAGCCCCAGTAAACGGCGGCCGTAACTATAACGGTCCTAAGGTAGCGAAATTCCTTGTCGGGTAAGTTCCGACCCGCACGAAAGGCGTAACGATTTGGGCACTGTCTCAACGAGAGACTCGGTGAAATCATAGTACCTGTGAAGATGCAGGTTACCCGCGACAGGACGGAAAGACCCCGTGGAGCTTTACTGTAGCCTGATATTGAAATTCGGCACAGCTTGTACAGGATAGGTAGGAGCCTTTGAAACGTGAGCGCTAGCTTACGTGGAGGCATTGGTGGGATACTACCCTAGCTGTGTTGGCTTTCTAACCCGCACCACTTATCGTGGTGGGAGACAGTGTCAGGTGGGCAGTTTGACTGGGGCGGTCGCCTCCTAAAAGGTAACGGAGGCGCTCAAAGGTTCCCTCAGAATGGTTGGAAATCATTCATAGAGTGTAAAGGCATAAGGGAGCTTGACTGCGAGACTTACAAGTCGAGCAGGGTCGAAAGACGGACTTAGTGATCCGGTGGTTCCGCATGGAAGGGCCATCGCTCAACGGATAAAAGCTACCCCGGGGATAACAGGCTTATCTCCCCCAAGAGTTCACATCGACGGGGAGGTTTGGCACCTCGATGTCGGCTCATCGCATCCTGGGGCTGTAGTCGGTCCCAAGGGTTGGGCTGTTCGCCCATTAAAGCGGTACGCGAGCTGGGTTCAGAACGTCGTGAGACAGTTCGGTCCCTATCCGTCGTGGGCGTAGGAAATTTGAGAGGAGCTGTCCTTAGTACGAGAGGACCGGGATGGACATACCTCTGGTGTACCAGTTGTCGTGCCAACGGCATAGCTGGGTAGCTATGTATGGACGGGATAAGTGCTGAAAGCATCTAAGCATGAAGCCCCCCTCAAGATGAGATTTCCCAACTTCGGTTATAAGATCCCTCAAAGATGATGAGGTTAATAGGTTCGAGGTGGAAGCGTGGTGACACGTGGAGCTGACGAATACTAATCGATCGAAGACTTAATCAAAATTTATGTTTTGCGACGCAAAATCATTTTACTTACTATCTAGTTTTGAATGTATAATACATTCCATTTGTCTGGTGACAATGGCAAGGAGGTCACACCTGTTCCCATGCCGAACACAGAAGTTAAGCTCCTTAGCGCCGATGGTAGTCGGACTAACGTTCCGCTAGAGTAGGACGTTGCCAGGCAA
>NZ_JBXVVK010000042.1:0-2210 GCF_057219715.1 Staphylococcus sp. 510
TATTTGGTATTCCAGGTGCAAAAATTGACTATTTATTTAACGCACTTGAAGACGATGGACCTGAACTTATTGTTACGCGTCACGAGCAAAACGCAGCAATGATGGCCCAAGGTATAGGACGACTAACTGGTAAACCAGGTGTCGCACTTGTAACGAGTGGTCCAGGTGTCAGTAACTTAACGACCGGACTATTAACAGCAACATCTGAAGGAGATCCCGTATTAGCTTTAGGAGGACAAGTTAAACGTAACGATTTATTACGTTTAACACATCAAAGTATAGATAATGCGGCATTATTAAAATATTCAACAAAGTATAGTGAAGAAGTACAAGATCCTGAATCTTTATCAGAAGTCATGACTAATGCTATGAGAACAGCAACATCAGGTAAAAATGGTGCGAGTTTTATTAGTATTCCACAAGATGTTATTTCAGCACCAGTAGAATCAAAAGCTATAGCACTATGTCAAAAGCCCAATTTAGGTGTTCCTAGTGAGCAAGATATAAATGACGTGATTGATGCAATTAAAAATGCAGCATTTCCTGTTTTACTCGCCGGTATGAGAAGTTCAAGTGCGAATGAAACAAATGCTATCCGTAAATTAGTTGAAAAGACAAATTTACCAGTAGTTGAAACATTCCAAGGTGCTGGTGTCATTAGTCGCGATTTAGAAAATCACTTCTTTGGTCGTGTAGGATTATTCCGTAACCAAGTAGGAGATGAATTGCTTCGTAAAAGTGATTTAGTTGTCACAATTGGTTATGATCCGATTGAGTACGAAGCAAGTAATTGGAATAAGGAATTAGACACAAAAGTGATCAATATTGATGAAGTTCCAGCAGAAATTACAAATTATATGCAACCTACTAAAGAATTAATTGGTAATATTGCAGGAACTATAGAAATGATATCTGACAAAGTAGATGAACCATTTATTAACCAACAACATTTAGATGAATTAGAGCAGTTAAGAGCACATATTGTTGAAGAAACGGGTATTAAAGCAACTCATAAAGATGGTGTATTACATCCAATCGAAATTATCGAATCTATGCAAAAAATGTTAACGGATGATACTACGGTTACCGTTGATGTCGGAAGTCATTATATTTGGATGGCACGTAAATTCAGAAGTTATAATCCGAGACATTTGTTATTTAGTAATGGTATGCAAACGTTAGGTGTTGCATTACCTTGGGCGATTTCAGCAGCACTAGTACGTCCAAATACACAAGTTGTCTCAGTAGCTGGTGATGGTGGATTTCTATTTTCAGCACAAGATTTAGAAACAGCTGTTCGAAAAAATCTAAATATCATACAATTAATTTGGAATGATGGTAAGTATAATATGGTTGAGTTCCAAGAAGAAATGAAATACGAACGTTCATCAGGTGTAGATTTTGGTTCAGTTGATTATGTGAAATATGCAGAAGCTTTTGGTGCGAAAGGAATGCGTGTAACAAATCAAGAAGAATTAGAAAATGCGATTAAAAAAGGTTATGAAATTCAAGGACCTGTAGTCATTGATATACCTGTAAATTATAAAGATAATGTAAAACTTTCAACCAATATGTTGCCTGATGCATTTAATTAATAATCAAATAGTAATTGAGGAGTGAAGCTTTTATGACTAATATCTTATATCAACACGGTACATTAGGAACATTGATGGCAGGACTATTAAAGGGTACCGCCTCAATTAATGAAATATTAAAACATGGAGATTTAGGTATTGCGACTTTAACGGGATCGAATGGAGAAGTGATATTTGTGGATGGTAAGGCTTACCATGCTAATGAACATAAAGATTTTATTGAATTAAAAGGTGATGAATTAACACCTTATGCGACAGTGACGAAATTCAAGGCAGATACAACATACCAAACTAAAGATAAATCATCTGAAGACGTTTTTGACGAAGTTAAAGAAAACATGTTGAGTGAAAACTTATTTTCAGCTGTTAAAATTTCTGGAGTATTCAAAAAAATGAACGTTCGCATGATGCCTGGACAAGAGCCGCCATACACACGATTAATTGATTCGGCACGCAGACAACCTGAACAAACTGAGACGTATGTTAAAGGAACTGTTGTTGGTTTCTTCACACCGGAACTTTTCCATGGTGTAGGTTCAGCAGGATTCCATGTGCACTTTGCGAATGATGATCGTAACTTCGGCGGCCATGTGCTAGACTTTGAAATAGAAGATG
>NZ_JBXVVK010000043.1:0-1692 GCF_057219715.1 Staphylococcus sp. 510
GCGGATTTTCGCCATGCCATGAAATTAGCATCATGCTAGCAAGTTAAGCGAACACTGACATGATAAATTAGTGGTTAGCTATATTTTTTTACTTTGCAACAGAACCAAATAATATATCTTTTAATCATATTGTAGATTAAAAGATATATATGAAATTCAATTATTTTCATGGATAGTGAATAAACATTTTAGTTGCTATACTTTTAATATCCATTTTTGACGTGCTTTCGAATTAAGGGGATGCATGATTTCATTGGTTTCTGGATTCATGAGTCGTTTTACTTTCTTTTTATGTGGTTTCAACATCTCTAATACTTCATTAACACGTGCTTCAACACCGGGCTTTTTAGCGTAAGCGCCCCAAGCTAATATCACTTCATCTGACTCTTTCACTGCCTTCATAATTTGAATATCTGTATGCTTATCATACGCATTTTCTAAATGTTTGAGATTGATAGGGGTTGTAATATTAGAGTATAGATTCACAAAATTGATTGAACCAAATGCATCCATTTCTGAAACTTTGTTCATGATGAGTTGGGTCGTTAGGTCAATATTGAGAATGCCATCATAATGCGGATACATTGTAATGATTGTGATTGATTGTTTTTCACTATTCCATGTTTTCTTAAGTAGATAGCGATGTTGTTTGTCATCACTGAATATGGCTTCTGTTTTTAATGTACTTTTGATTGTTTCCATATAATTTTCACTCCTCTAGTATTCTTCAGGTAATAACATGACATAATAAGAAAGGTCTACATCATCTTCTCGAATAATGTAGACCTTATTGATATTGATTGCTTTTGAATAATTAGCTTTATGGATTTTCGCATATTCAGGTCGTTCTTGTTTGTGTTTGATATATAATTGATTGCGATGCTTATTGAACTGGAATATATGAAAATAATCTACTGAAGTATTATCTTTGGTTTGTTCTTGTTCTCGCTCAGATACGAGTTGCCATAATTGGTGTTGTAAGATATTAGGTAAGTTGTTGGCGATACCCCGGGTGATATATCTATTCATAAGAGACTTCCTTTCGTTCTGACTCTTTCATCCAAATGATGATTTCACTTAGTATTGTAATGACTAATTGTGTAATTTTGATGTATTTATGCATTTTATTGTCCTCCTGTTAGTAAGTATCGTTGATCCAAAAGAGGCATGATAGTGTTGTGTAGGTATAAGAAATCCATATCGTGATTTTCGTCGATATAACCGATGGCTATGAGTTGTTTCTGATAGTAGAGAATGAAAGGATAGATATTACTTTCATGAAGTGTGTCAGAGTAGTAGGTATTAGTCTGAAGTGTTTTATTACTGAGTGGGCCAAGTCTTACATATTGATTGGGTAAGATATCATCAGCGATTTCCTCGATAGATTCGCAGTGCCACACTTCGTCCCTTGGCAGATTGAATAAGTTGGTTATATAGTGCTTGAGTTGTTGTTCTAGTGTCATGGTTATGACCTCCTAATGTATTTGATTGATGTATGCATGTGATACATCATTTTGATAATATATATTTGATTTTTATTTCATTTCGCTCACTTTTGTCACTAATAACTAAGTGGTAAAAGTGGTAATTTGGTCGATGAAATAATCATTTTGACCATATATTTCAAATTGGAATTTGGGCATAAAAAAAGACCCCCAATCTTTTTTCAAAGATTGAGGGATAAGACTTTCG
>NZ_JBXVVK010000044.1:0-1470 GCF_057219715.1 Staphylococcus sp. 510
CTAATTACGTACTACAGGCAGTTGCCTGTAGTACTCATATGATTAAGTGGTAAAAGTGATAAAAATGAAACGAAATTATAAATATATATTATCTATATGTTGTTACAAGACCGATAGTCTGTAGCAATAATCTAATAAAAGGAGCGGTATGATATGAAGGGTAAAATTGCACTTTATTCACGCGTTAGTACGTCAGAGCAGTCGGAGCATGGGTACTCAATCCATGAGCAGGAACAAGTACTCATCAAAGAAGTTGTGAAAAATTTCCCAGGTTATGACTATGAGACATATACTGACTCAGGCATTTCAGGTAAAAATATTGAAGGTCGTCCGGCAATGAAACGTCTATTACAAGATGTTAAGGATAATAAAATCGAAATGGTGTTAAGTTGGAAATTGAATCGTATCTCACGATCAATGAGAGACGTGTTTAATATTATTCATGAATTCAAAGAACATGATGTAGGGTATAAATCGATTTCTGAGAATATTGATACATCCAATGCTTCTGGAGAAGTACTCGTTACAATGTTTGGGTTAATAGGATCTATAGAACGCCAGACTTTGATTTCGAATGTGAAACTTTCTATGAATGCTAAGGCAAGGAGCGGAGAGGCAATCACCGGTCGTGTTTTAGGCTACAAATTATCACTTAATCCACTTACACAGAAAAATGATTTGGTTATCGATGAAAATGAAGCTAATATTGTACGTGAAATTTTCGATTTATATTTGAATCATAATAAAGGCCTCAAAGCCATTACAACCGTACTTAATCAAAAGGGGTATCGTACTATTAATCAAAAGCCATTTTCAGTGTATGGTGTTAAATACATTTTGAATAATCCAGTCTATAAAGGCTATGTCAGATTCAATAACCATCAAAACTGGGCTGTACAGCGAAGAAGTGGCAAAAGTGATAAAAATGATGTGATATTGGTCAAAGGTAAACATGAAGCCATTATAAGTGAAGAGGTATTTGATAAAGTTCATGAAAAATTAGCTTCTAAAAGTTTTAAACCGGGCAGACCTATTGGTGGAGATTTCTACTTACGTGGCCTTATTAAATGCCCAGAATGCGGAAATAATATGGTATGTCGACGGACGTATTATAAAACGAAAAAGTCCAAAGAACGGACAATCAAGCGTTATTACATTTGTTCCTTATTCAATCGTTCAGGGAGTTCTGCATGTCACAGTAATTCCATCAATGCTGAAGTCGTCGAGCGTGTAATTAATGTTCATTTGAATCGTATTCTGTCTCAACCAGATATTATCAAGCAGATTGCGTCAAATGTGATAGAAGAACTGAAACAAAAGCATAGTAACCAAACAGAAATTAAATATGACATTGATAGTTTAGAAAAACAAAAAGCTAAGCTTAAAACACAACAAGAACGATTGTTAGAATTGTTCTTAGATGATCAGATGGATAGCGAAATGTTAAAAGCTAAACAAAGTCAAATGAAT
>NZ_JBXVVK010000045.1:0-1442 GCF_057219715.1 Staphylococcus sp. 510
ATGCCTAAAATGACATTAAATTATCTATTTATATTGTATTGTAATTAATATCTATTTACATTACTATTTGATTATAAATATAAAGAGAAAAAGGAATGATTTAAATTGAGTATACTCACTGCTATTTTAGTAATACTTGTGGCAATAGAATTCTTATTAATCATGGTGTTACAAACATTACTAACCACATCTAACAAAACTAGTCAAACTTTCAAAATGAGTACATCTGCATTAAAAGATAAAAACCTAAATACTTTAATGAAGAATCAAGGGCTTTACAATGGTTTACTTGGTATTTTCATTCTCTATGCCTACTTTTTGAGTACTCATCCTAAAGAATTGACTACATGTCTTCTTGTATATATGATCATTGTTGCTATATATGGTGCACTAACAAGTCAAAAAGCCATCATCATTAAACAAGGGCTTTTACCAATACTTGCACTTCTATCATTACTATTTTAATTCATTCCGTTAAGTCGATATTCGATTTAGCGGTTTTTTTCATAAAAAAGACCCATTCCAGTATATTGGAATGGGTCTTTATTTTAACTATATTTGTTCTTTTGACTTACTCTTTATTTTTCCTCTTCCTCTTCATCTTCTCTACGACGTTTGAAGAATAAGAATAACGCTCCTAATCCAGCTAATAATGTACCGAATAATGTTCCTTTGTTCACACCATCTTGTCCAGTTTCAGGTAATTCACTTTGATCTTTTTCATGATTATTACCTTTGTTTGTTGATGATGTCTCATGGTTTCTTTGTTGTACAGCACCATTTGAAGTTACATTATTTCCAGATACATGACCTTGTGTTGTTTGTTCTGTTGGTTCACCTGGATTTGTTGGATCTGTCGGTTGACTTGGTTCCGTTGGTTCACCTGGATTTGTTGGGTCTGTTGGATGACTTGGATCCGTTGGTTTACCTGGGTCTGTTGGGTCTGTCGGTTGACTTGGATCTACAGGTTTACCATCATCAATCACTGTTCCATCAGTAGATGGAGACGTATTTCCATTAGCATCTGTTGCTGTAACGCCAATATGATCTCCACTTTTTAGATTTTCTCCAGCTGGGATGTCAATCACATAGTTACCGTTTTCATCTGTTTTACCTGTTGCTGTTGTACCATCTGGGAATGTTATTGCCACTGTTGAGCCTGGTTCCGCTTTACCTGTGATTGTTTTATCTCCCTTATGAACTGGATTTACAGTTGGCGCTTCTGGTGCTGTTGTATCTGTTACTACTGTTGTTGCTGGTTCTGATTCATTACCATCTTTATCAGTAGATGTTACTGGTAATGTTTCTCCGCCTTTTAGATCTTCGTTAGATGGAATATCAATCACATAATTACCGTTATCATCTGTTTTACCTGTTGCCGTTGTGCCATCTGGGAATGTTACTGTCACTGTTGAGTTTGGCTCTGCTTTACCTGTGATTTG
>NZ_JBXVVK010000046.1:0-1070 GCF_057219715.1 Staphylococcus sp. 510
TGATGTGCACCCCAAAAGTTGGACTACAAATCTAACTTTATGGGGTGCATTTTTATGGGTAAACATTATAAATTTGATTTTAAAATTAAGATAGTACAAGAATATTTAAATCGAACACAAGGTTACTATGCCTTAACTAAGGCTTACGGGTTATCAAGTACTTCTATTTTAAGAAGATGGGTCGATCAATATTTAAAGTATGGTTCAAAAGGATTAGATAAAAAATTGAAAAATAGATCATATAGTAGAGATTTTAAGGTATCTGTTTTAAAATTTAGACAAGAAAATCATTTGTCTTATCGAGAAACTGCCAACTACTTTAACATTTCTAATCCCCCTATGATAGCGAATTGGCAACGTAAATTTGATAAGGAAGGCATTCTTGGTTTAGACAATAAGCAGAGAGGACGTCCTTCTAAAATGAAAAAGAAAAATAGAAAAGTTAAACAAGAAAATCATTTACCATTAAAAGAAAACGAACGTGAAGAATTAGAGCGACTTAGAACTGAAAATGAGATGTTGAAAGCAGGTATTGCTTATCAAAAAAAGTTACAAGCCTTAACTCAATATTACGAGACCAAACATCCGAAAAAGTAAAAATAATTAAAGATATACATGAAACGCAAAATATTGGGTTAAATGTGTTATTTAAAGTGGCTAATATCGCAAAATCTGTCTACTATTACTGGGTTGGTCGATTCAAAGAGCCAAATAAAGATGAAACAATTATTCAAGCCATCAAAGACATATGTCAGACATGTCAGTATACCTATGGGTATAGAAGAGTGACACAAGCTTTAGCCAACCTCGGTTTCAAAGTCAATCACAAGAAAGTACGTAAATTGATGAAATCGTTAGATTTATCTTGTACAAAATTCACACACAGAAATCGACGATATAAAGCATATAAAGGGAAAGTTGGAAAAATTGCGAATAACTTAATTAACCGTCGATTTAAAACTGATCGACCTTATCAAAAAATAGTGACAGACATTACAGAGTTCAAATTAAAAAATGATCAAAAATTGTATTTATCAACGTTTATGGATGTATATAGTTTAGAAATCATT
>NZ_JBXVVK010000048.1:0-876 GCF_057219715.1 Staphylococcus sp. 510
CATCATTTTAACCATAGGCTCTTTTATTAATTTTATGTGTTAATTTTTAAAACCACTAAATTAAGTTATAAAATTTCTAACTCTATTTAAAGTTATATGAAACAAATTTAATTATTTTCTGTATAAAGTTTCAAATGCTTAGATGTTAATGTTTTATTTTCTTTAACAAAGTTTACAGGTAATCCACTAAATTGTACTTTTCCTCCATCTAAACCGGGACCTGGTCCTACATCTATAATCCAATCAGCTTCACACATTATTGATAAGTTATGTTCAATTAAAATAACAGTATTATTTTGTTCAATAAGATTATTAAAACAATTTATCAATATAGGAATATCAGCTTCATGTAAACCTGTCGTAGGTTCATCAAATATAAAAATACTATCTGTAACATCTTCATTTAAATATTGACCTAATTTAACGCGTTGAATTTCACCGCCTGATAAGGTAGATAGAGGTTGTCCAAGTGTTACATAATTTAATCCTGTTTTACTTATAGCTTGTAACTTAGACTGAATTTCATTCTCTTTATCAAAAAATATTATACCTTCATCAACAGTCAATTCAAGGAAATCAGCAATAGAATAGCCATTTATAGTCGCATTCAATACTTCTGGCTTATAACGTTTGCCGTGACACACTTCACATGTTTGTGAAAACTCACCCATAAATGCAAGTTCTGTTTCAATATAACCTTTACCACCACAATTAGGACAAGCCCCTTTTGAATTATAACTAAACATGGATTTATTTAATCCAGTTTTTTTGCTGAAAAAATTTCTGACTCTATCAAAAACACCTAAATAAGTTAATAAATTAGACCGATTGGAGCCTTGTATCGCTTTTTGATCCATAAATACTGCATTATCATTC
>NZ_JBXVVK010000049.1:0-671 GCF_057219715.1 Staphylococcus sp. 510
TTGTATAAAGAAAACCATACGCTATGCGTATGGTTCAGAAAAGGTTCTACCATTGTCACAAAAAATGCATCTCTACGTGCTAGAATTAATATTGGTCAGCCAACCAAAATAAACAACACGAGGAGATGCTTTTTAATGTCTTCCGACACAAACAGTTTAGCACATACAAAATGGAATTGTAAGTATCATATAGTCTTTGCTCCAAAATATAGAAGACAAGTGATATATGGAAAAATCAAAAAAGATATAGGCATCATTTTGCGTCAATTATGTGAAAGAAAAGGTGTAGAGATAATTGAAGCAGAAGCATGTAAAGATCATATTCATATGTTAGTAAGTATCCCGCCAAAAATTGGTGTTTCATCTTTTGTTGGCTATTTAAAAGGGAAAAGTAGTTTAATGATTTTTGATAGACATGCTAACTTAAAATATAGATATGGAAATAGAAAGTTTTGGTGCAAAGGATTTTATGTGGATACGGTAGGTAGAAACAAAAAAGTAATTGAAAATTATATAAGAAATCAATTACAAGAGGATATCGTTGCAGATCAAATCTCAATGGAAGAATATTTAGATCCATTTACAGGAGAAGAAATAAAAAAGAGAAAGAAAAAATAGTAACCCTTTAGGGTTGCTGGAAGAGTAGTGCAGTTGGCTGACTTGTCAGTGCC
>NZ_JBXVVK010000050.1:0-509 GCF_057219715.1 Staphylococcus sp. 510
CCATTAACGGGCTCTGACTACTTGTAAGCACACGGTTTCAAGTTCTCTTTCACTCCCCTTCCGGGGTACTTTTCACCTTTCCCTCACGGTACTGGTTCACTATCGGTCACTAGAGAGTATTTAGCCTTAGGAGATGGTCCTCCCAGATTCCGACGGAATTTCACGTGCTCCGTCGTACTCAGGATCCACTCAAGAGAGTATATATTTTCGACTACAGGATTATTACCTTCTTTGATTCAACTTTCCAGATGATTCGTCTAATATATACTTTTGTAACTCCGTATAGAGTGTCCTACAACCCCAACAAGCAAGCTTGTTGGTTTGGGCTCTTCCCGTTTCGCTCGCCGCTACTCAGGGAATCGATTTTTCTTTCTCTTCCTCCGGGTACTAAGATGTTTCAGTTCTCCGGGTCTGCCTTCTGATATGCTATGTATTCACATATCGATAACATGACATAACTCATGCTGGGTTTCCCCATTCGGAAATCTCTGGATCAACGCTTACTTACA
>NZ_JBXVVK010000051.1:0-505 GCF_057219715.1 Staphylococcus sp. 510
CCTTAATTACCTTTATTGATACGTTCTTCTATGATAGGTACAAGCACTTCTACAAATGCTTCAATTTGTTCATTATTCATCGTCAAAGTCCTCCCAATCAAAGTCCAAATTCTCTTCATCTAATGCCTCATCGTCTGTTATATTTTCATTTTTATCTAATGAAATAATATTATCTTTTTCCGAAATATCATGAATCTCTTTTTTATTGGCTTCTTTCCAACCTAAATCAATCCAATAATCGTAGCCATTGTATAGTTTGGTTTGAGTATCAAAGTTTGCTTGAATTAACTGTTTAATAACCTGAGAACTTACCTTTATTTCTTCATTAATAACTTTATTTAACTCGGATACTTTGATTCGTGATCCTGATTTGATTTCTATAAGTTTTCTGAGTAAATTAATACATGCTTTCTGATTTGCATTACTTACGGACCTGCTAGAAACAAATTCATATCCAAAATTTAACCAATCGTGAGTAATTTCAGTGACACGGCTATTTTCAAGA
>NZ_JBXVVK010000052.1:0-493 GCF_057219715.1 Staphylococcus sp. 510
TGTTACTGTTGAGTTTGGCTCTGCTTTACCTGTGATTGTTGTATCATCACTTGTTACTGGGTTTACAGATGGTACCGTTGGCGCTGTTGTATCTGTTACCACTGTTGTTGCTTTATCAGACGTATTACCAGCTTTATCTGTAGCTGTTACTGGTAACTCTTCTCCACCTTTTAAGTCTTCGCTTGAAGGAATATTGATGACATAGTTTCCATCTGCGTCTGTTGTACTACTTGCAGTTTTCCCATCTGGGAACGTTACTGTCACTGTTGAGTTTGGCTCTGCTTTACCTGTGATCTGTGTATCGTCACTTGTTACTGGATTGACTGTTGGTGCTTCTGGTGCTGTTGTATCTGTTACTACTGTTGTTGCTGGCTCTGATTTATTACCATCTTTGTCTGTCGCAGTAACTGGTAATGTTTCGCCACCTTTTAGATCTTCATTCGCTGGAATATCTATTGTGTAGTTTCCATCTGCGTCCGTCGTTCCAGTAGCA
>NZ_JBXVVK010000053.1:0-491 GCF_057219715.1 Staphylococcus sp. 510
TATTTTAGCCATTGCTGCCTTCGTTGAAGGTGCCTGATCTGTAACTACCTTTTGAGGCTTACCAAATTGTTTAATGAGACGTTTGATAAACGCATATGCTGAATGATTATCTCGTTGCTTACGCAACCAAATATCTAATGTATGTCCCTCTGTATCAATGGCACGATATAAATAGCTCCATTTTCCTTTTATTTTGATATACGTCTCATCAATACGCCATTTGTAATAAGCTTTTTTATGCTTTTTCTTCCAAATTTGATATAAAATTGGGGCATATTCTTGAACCCAACGGTAGATCGTTGAATGATGAACGTTTACACCACGTTCTCTTAATATTTCAGATATATCACGATAGCTCAATGCATATCTTAGATAGTAGCCAACGGCTACAGTGATAACATCCTTGTTAAATTGTTTATATCTGAAATAGTTCATACAGAAGACTCCTTTTTGTTAAAATTATATTATAAATTCAACTTTGCAACAGAACC
>NZ_JBXVVK010000054.1:0-480 GCF_057219715.1 Staphylococcus sp. 510
CCTTGAAAATAGCCGTGTCACTGAAATTACTCACGATTGGTTAAATTTTGGATATGAATTTGTTTCTAGCAGGTCCGTAAGTATTCCAAATCAGAAAGCATGTATTAATTTACTCCGAAAACTTACAGCAATTAAACCAGGGTCACGTATCAAAGTGTCTAGGCTAAATGAGGTTATTAGAGAGGAAATTAAAGTAAGCTCTCAAGTTATTAATGATTTGGTTCAAGCTAATTTTAATGTACAAAGTAGACTAAATAATGGTTATAAGTATTGGGTCGATTTAGGATGGAAAGAAACTGATAAAAAAGATGACATGATTTTATTCGATGAAAATGAGAATGTAACAGATGATGAGTTCTTATACGAAGATGATTTGAACTTAGGTTGGGAGGACTTTGACGATGAATAATGAACAAATTGAAGCATTTGTAGAAGTGCTTGTACCTATCATAGAAGAACGTATCAATAAAGGTAAGTAAT
>NZ_JBXVVK010000055.1:0-470 GCF_057219715.1 Staphylococcus sp. 510
ATATTGAACCGCATGGTTCAATAGTGAAAGGCGGCTTTGCTGTCACTTATAGATGGATCCGCGCCGTATTAGCTAGTTGGTAAGGTAACGGCTTACCAAGGCAACGATACGTAGCCGACCTGAGAGGGTGATCGGCCACACTGGAACTGAGACACGGTCCAGACTCCTACGGGAGGCAGCAGTAGGGAATCTTCCGCAATGGGCGAAAGCCTGACGGAGCAACGCCGCGTGAGTGATGAAGGTCTTCGGATCGTAAAACTCTGTTATCAGGGAAGAACAAATGTGTAAGTAACTGTGCACATCTTGACGGTACCTGATCAGAAAGCCACGGCTAACTACGTGCCAGCAGCCGCGGTAATACGTAGGTGGCAAGCGTTATCCGGAATTATTGGGCGTAAAGCGCGCGTAGGCGGTTTTTTAAGTCTGATGTGAAAGCCCACGGCTCAACCGTGGAGGGTCATTGGAAACTG
>NZ_JBXVVK010000056.1:0-427 GCF_057219715.1 Staphylococcus sp. 510
AGTTTTTCTATGTCTGATCGACCTACCTTAGATATAGTCATGACACCAGTTCAAGCGCTCATTAATCAAAAGCCTAAAATAAACTATCGCTCAACAATACATTCAGATCAAGGATGGCATTATCAACACGCTAAATATGTAAAATGCCTAAAAGATAATAAAATTTTTCAAAGCATGTCTAGAAAAGGTAATTGTTTAGATAATGCATTAATGGAAAACTTCTTTGGGTTACTAAAACAAGAAATGTTTTATGGCAATCAATTTCAACATTTTGACCAATTGAAACAAGCTATTCATCAATATATTGATTTTTATAATAATGAAAGAATCAAAACAAAATTAAAAGGCTTGTCTCCTAAAAATTATAGAAGACAAACCTTCGAAACTATATACTAAACCAAAGTACAACTTTTGGGGTTCAGTACAA
>NZ_JBXVVK010000057.1:0-425 GCF_057219715.1 Staphylococcus sp. 510
TCAACAAGTTCTTCTACATCTGTTGATTTTTGCAATCCATCTACGACATTTTTTAGAGTGCTTAGTGAAGGCTTATAATCTACAAGCAATACTTGTATCATTTTAGATATCAACCCTTGTAATTCATCTCCATTTATCTTTTGCCACCCGTTAGCTTTGAAAACAAACAGTTCTGAATTAAAGCGTTTGATATGAAAAACCTTTATCATCATTTCCATGAGTACGGTGTCATTAGGATTCTTCTTAATACCAAAATAACTATAGATGTTAGGTCGATAATCCGTATCTTTTGGGATATTAAGTCGTAACTGATCGATAAGTTCGTTATACACGGTTTCACCTTGAGCCGTTTCTTCTATTTCATCGTCATTATTAACAGGAATAGTTAGGATAGCAATCAGACCTTGACGGTCGATTGCCTCCTT
>NZ_JBXVVK010000058.1:0-417 GCF_057219715.1 Staphylococcus sp. 510
TAACGTCCTTCATCGGCTTCTAGTGCCAAGGCATCTACCGTGCGCCCTTAATAACTTAATCTATGTTTCCATCCTACAGGAAACGCGTTATTAATCTTGTGAGTGTTCTTTCGAACACTAGCGATTATTTCTTATGAATTCAAGCTTTAAACTCTAATTCACTCGGTTTTGCTTGGTAAAATCTATTTTACTTACTTATCTAGTTTTCAATGTACAAATATAATGGTGGAGACTAGCGGGATCGAACCGCTGACCTCCTGCGTGCAAAGCAGGCGCTCTCCCAGCTGAGCTAAGCCCCCATAAGAATATTAATTAATGGTGGGCCTAAGTGGACTCGAACCACCGACCTCACGCTTATCAGGCGTGCGCTCTAACCAGCTGAGCTATAGGCCCATTAATTATTTGTAAAACAAACAA
>NZ_JBXVVK010000059.1:0-314 GCF_057219715.1 Staphylococcus sp. 510
TACTATCTAAGATATGCATTGAGTTATCGTGATATATCTGAAATATTAAGGGAACGTGGTGTAAACGTTCATCATTCAACGGTCTACCGTTGGGTTCAAGAATATGCCCCAATTTTGTATCAAATTTGGAAGAAAAAGCATAAAAAAGCTTATTACAAATGGCGTATTGATGAGACGTACATCAAAATAAAAGGAAAATGGAGCTATTTATATCGTGCCATTGATGCAGAGGGACATACATTAGATATTTGGTTGCGTAAGCAACGAGATAATCATTCAGCATATGCGTTTATCAAACGTCTCATTAAACAATT
>NZ_JBXVVK010000060.1:0-281 GCF_057219715.1 Staphylococcus sp. 510
TTGTTACAAATATTTAGTGCAAAAGCACGCGGAGGTATTCTATATGAATAACGGTACAGTTAAATGGTTTAATTCAGAAAAAGGTTTTGGTTTCATCGAAAGAGAAGATGGAAGCGACGTATTCGTACATTTCTCAGCAATCGCTGAAGAAGGATACAAATCATTAGAAGAAGGACAAAAAGTTGAATTCGACATCGTTGAAGGCGATCGTGGAGAACAAGCAGCTAATGTCGTAAAAATGTAATAACATTTTCAAAGCAACCGTTATGGTTGCTTTTTTT
>NZ_JBXVVK010000061.1:0-256 GCF_057219715.1 Staphylococcus sp. 510
GGTAAACCTCAAAAGGTAATTACAGATCAGGCACCTTCAACGAAGGTAGCAATGGCTAAAGTAATTAAAGCTTTTAAACTTAAACCTGACTGTCATTGTACATCGAAATATCTGAATAACCTCATTGAGCAAGATCACCGTCATATTAAAGTAAGAAAGACAAGGTATCAAAGTATCAATACAGCAAAGAATACTTTAAAAGGTATTGAATGTATTTACGCTCTATATAAAAAGAACCGCAGGTCTCTTCAGATCT
>NZ_JBXVVK010000062.1:0-243 GCF_057219715.1 Staphylococcus sp. 510
ATGTTTATATAACATTCAACATATCTTCTTTTTCAAAGAAAGCGATTCGCAGACAATGCGTTGAGTTACTTTAAAGCGGAGTTTACTAGAGTAAATGGGTATTTAAAGTAATGATAACAAAGCAGTATGCAAACGCTTGACTGGAAATAGAACTTGTACATTGAAAACTAGATAAGTAAGTAAAACAGATTTTACCAAGCAAAACCGAGTGAATTAGAGTTTTAAAGCTTGAATTCATAAGAA
>NZ_JBXVVK010000063.1:0-234 GCF_057219715.1 Staphylococcus sp. 510
GCAACAGGTAAAACAGATGATAACGGCAATTATGTCATCGATATTCCTGCCAACGAAGATCTAAAAGGCGGAGAATCATTACCAGTTACTTCAACAGATAAAGACGGTAATGAATCACAACCAACAACAACAGTAGTAACGGACACAACAGCACCAACAGTACCATCAGTGAATCCAGTGACAAGCGATGATACAACAATCACAGGTAAAGCAGAGCCAAACTCAACAGTAACA
>NZ_JBXVVK010000064.1:0-217 GCF_057219715.1 Staphylococcus sp. 510
GCCAACTGTACCGACAATCAATCCGGTAACAAGTGAAGATAAAACAATCACAGGTAAAGCGGAACCAGGTTCAACAGTAACAGTGACGTTCCCAGATGGCACAACGGCAACTGGCACAACAGATAATAATGGTAATTATGTCATCAATATTCCAACTAATGAAGACTTAAAAGGTGGCGAAACATTACCAGTGACGTCTACTGATAAAGATGGTAAT
>NZ_JBXVVK010000065.1:0-213 GCF_057219715.1 Staphylococcus sp. 510
GCTGTTGTATCTGTTACCACTGTTGATGCTTGTTCAGATGTGTTTCCAGCTTTGTCTGTTGCTGTAACTGGTAATGTTTCTCCGCCTTTTAAGTCTTCGCTTGAAGGGATATTGATAACATAGTTTCCATCTGCATCTGTTGTGCCACTAGCTGTATGACCATCCGGGAATGTTACCGTTACTGTTGAGTTTGGCTCCGCTTTACCTGTGATT
>NZ_JBXVVK010000066.1:0-210 GCF_057219715.1 Staphylococcus sp. 510
TAAGTCTTCATTCGCTGGAATATCTATTGTATAGTTTCCATCTGCGTCTGTCGTACCACTAGCTTTCGTGCCATCTGGGAATGTTACCGTCACTGTTGAGCCTGGTTCTGCTTTACCTGTGATTTGTGTATCATCACTTGTTACCGGATTAACAGTTGGTACAGATGGTGCTGTTGTATCTGTTACTACTGTTGTTGCTGGTTCTGATTC